>DATFOL010000353.1:0-6261 GCA_035265545.1 Gemmatimonadaceae bacterium
AAATTTCGTGGCCCCGAAAGGCAAGGTTGTCGAGGCCGTGCCGCGCCTCAGTGGCTCCGGCGTCTCGGGTCGTGTGGTGATTGAACATGAGATGGCGCCCGCGCCGGAGTACTACCTGGACGTGCACGCATCGAACGCTGCGGCGGGCTTTCCACTCGCCTGCGCTGTCTTTTAGTGGTGGGCCGGCGGAGCTGGTAAGCGCCCTCCGTTCTTAGGATCGGTGGTGTGTGGAATCGATGACGGAGAGCGCAACCGCGATGGCTACGCTCCCCGCAAATTCGTCTGGGCGAAAGAACCACCTCTATCACCGAGTCCCGCACACGATCCCCGGCTGGCAACGTCGGACGTTCATGGCCAGGTGTAGTCCGCCACGTTGTCGCCCGGCGCGCTCGCGATGCCGCTCCTTTGGCCGCTGAACCTGAAACGGAAGCCGATCGTGGTGCCACTTGGCTGGGACTCGGTGAAGGTCAACAGGGCGTGTCCCTGTTTGGCACCAGCTCCGATGATCCCACTACTACCATACCGGCTCCAACGTCCCCCACCCGTGAGACATGTCTCACTCGGCGCCGGATTCCCGTGAAAGGAGCAGTAGTAGAACACCACGCTGCCGCTCGTGGCTGGCGCACCGAATGCGTCCAGCACATACGCATCGAGTATCGCGCCCGTGCCGAAGGTCGTCGCGTAGACACTGAGTTGATACAACGTACCCTCGGCAGCCCGCGCCTGTATGTTCGCGTACTGGCCGTCCTGAGGCGTGGCGAGCGGGCCAACGAGCGACTGGTCTGCGCATGCGACCAACATCAAGGGGGCGAGGGCGCCCAGGATTAACGTTCTGACGCGAGCACATGACATGTGAGCCTCTGGTCATCAGGGTGATGCGGTGAGGTCGTCGCGAGGTGGCTGTACGTCTACATGTGCGTAAGTCAGGCAAAAGCGGACATGCGGCACGCGGCCACCGCGATCCTGGCTCCGAAACGATGACGGGGAGCCCGGCCGCGATGGCTAGGCTCCCCGTGTCTTCGCAGGGGTAGTGGAAGCGAAGAGGTTTACTGGGTCGCAGGATGATTCATGTTGAGCGGTGTTCCGATCCAGCGTACCGCGTGATCCGCTGCACCGCGTTCCATCAGCGTCCAGCGGGATCCATCGTGTGCGCGCACGAGAAAGCGCGTGAAGCCGTCGTTGTCAGACACACCGAGGTGACAGACCTCGACCGTCATGATGGCGAGACGATCGGGGACCACGAAGCGGTCACCTGGTTGCGGAGGGTGCAGCATCACGCACCCAAGCGGTTGGCTGACTGACCAAGGCCTAGCATACGACTCTCCTCGGTTCCAGGGCGCGCATCTCTCATGCCCCGCCCCCTCTACTGATGACGTCGTGTGCATATCTGACGGAGAGTACGGACGGTACGTCACGCCAACCTCACCATGCCCCACTACGTCGACCTTGCGCTCAGCTTCGTCATCGCCCGGACCCGAATTAACCTGCCGACACCCTACGCCGGCGCGCTGAGCGGCTCCAACCGCTTGCTCGCCCCGGCGCTGCTGGTCGACGCTAAGCGAGTCGCTCAGCAACTCGTGCGGAGCCGGATCGCTTGGATCACGCGCGTTCGGCGATGTTGCCGACCGAGCTGGCGGAGCGGCCAGGGACCCGGACCTGAGCCTGCTCCGCCGTGATTCGCCAATGCTATCTGGGTGTGCTCGCCTTCTGGACAACCTGCGATGCAACGTCCAACAATCCGTCTCGCAGGCTGCCGGCCTGAAGGCCGTTCGCAATCAGCGAGAGCTCGGAGGCGATATCCCAGGTCCAGGGGGGCGGTCCGGGCCACGGCCAGGGATGTCTGCGAGGCGGGGTTCCGCACCAGTCGTCAAGGATCATGCTGATAGCCCCGTCGGCGCTCTTTGTGACTTCGCCTCGCAGTCGTCCCTCAGGCATCCTCGAGGCAAGATCCCTGGCCTGGACCGCTTGGGCGAGCTGCAAGACTGCCTCTCGCCATGGCTCTGGGTGTGGTCCTGCGCGCCACGGAAGCGGATGAGGTCCTGCACGCTCAAGGTGCCCAGAGTGGAGCGGCCCGAGCGGACCGATGATCTCCTCACCGCCATGTTCCCAAAACCACCTGAGCCAAAGGTTCCTCGTGGAAGAAGTCAGCATCGCAATCTCCTGTCACCTGAACTGTCATTTCGCGTGACCGGCGGCGGCCCCCTTATCGTTTCTGAAAACGAAGGGGTGCCACGCTAATGACTTCCCAGGGGCGCTGCAAGCGAGCTCGCCGAGCTCCTGGCCGCCGGCTCGTCTGCCATCGCGCGCGCTGCTCGCCTTCAACCGCTTCGTCGCACCGAGAGGGCCCGGTGCATTGGCGGTCGATTTGCGCCGTTGGACCCCGTATGCATTACGACGAAGATCCGACGGCGCGGCTGCGCGAACGGCGCTTTCAGGGGCTCGTCAGAGAACTGCTCCCGGAGGTTCGCCGGCTCAACCCGACGATGCCCGACGATCAGGTGCTCAAGATGGCCGAGTCGATGGCCGAGCTCCGGCTACTCGACGAGGAGGGTACCGGCGAGCGCCGACGGGAGCGCGCGGGCGTCGAGGCCATCGCGCCGCATCACCGCGGCGCGATGGAGGAGCGAATTGCGCATGCCGCGCTCAGGGATATTCAGGTCGACCGTTTCGCCATGCAGATGGATATCGAACGCACGGTCCACCGAGCGCACCCGTGACGGCGGCCGGATAGCACGTCGGCAGAGCGTAGATGCCGTATGGGTCGAAGAAATACCACTCGTCGTTGGTCCGGTCGCGACGCGCGAAGAAGATGTGCAAGTGAGTGTTCGGCCCGCCCGCACCTTTCTTGCCGCCCGGTCCCGTGTTCCCGCACCAGCCCACCTGCTGCCCGCGGGTGACCGTCTGACCCACGGTAACGGGGATCGTCTGGGCGTTGGTGCCCCAGTGCGCAGGGTCCGGATTGCGCGGTGGGTTCTGCGGGCACCCGGTGTCGTTCAGGTGCGTCTTGTACTCGGTGAGCTCCGGATCCTTGAGTGTCGGCACGGTAAGCGACCACGCGGCGTTGCAGTCGTTGGTCGCGCCGTTGCGCAGGTGCATGTAGATCGTGCGGTAGGCGTCCTGGACGCCGCCCACGTCGTGGCTGACGATCACCGTGTTGCCCGACCAGTTGTCCCACCCGACATGAATCACGCGGCCGGCCGCGCAGGCGAGAATCTGGAAGGTGGCCTCGCCCTGGCTGTAATCCGCGGCGTGATGCCATCGCTCGTCGCCGTAGCGCCAGATGCCACCCCGCGTCACGTCGGGATCGGAGAACGGCAGCGTGAGGAACTGGTCAGAATGCTGGATCGCGGAGTGGCGGACGAAGCGTGCGTCGCCCTCCACGTCCACGGGCCAGCGGTAGGCGACCGTGCTACCGGCCGCCGGCGTGCCGCATGTGCCGGGCAGGCCGCGGCAGTGCGTCGCGGTGCTCGTGATGCCGTAGTTGTAGGAGCTCGTCGGCATCACCACCTGGTTCAGGCAGTTGCTGGTGCATGGATGCGTAGCGAGCGCCATGTCGACGAGTCGCAATCCCTGCTTGGTGGCTTCGTTCCGCTTGCCGAGAAAGCTCTCCCAGTCGACGCCCGCCCACAGCACGTGGCCGTCGGTCCCCGCGCCATACACGCCGGCGTAGAATCGCTGAGCGTTGTGCATGTAGGTGTCGATGCTGATCAGGCGCAGCCCCTGCGCGGTGAGCTCCTTCCATTTCGCCACGAAGCTCGTCCACTGCGAGACCCACAGCGCATGGCCGCCACTTCCCGCGCGGAAGACGCCGCCGAAATGCGTCGTGCCGTTGTGCTCGAACGTCGCGAGGCTCACGAGTCGCAGACCCTGCCCGCTGAGTTCCTTCCACTTGGTCTCGAAGCTCGTCCACTGCGAGACCCAGAGCGCGTGACCACCGCTTCCGGCGCGAAAGACGCCACCATAATGCGGGACGCCATTCTGCACGTAGCCCGTCAGGCTGGTGAGCCGCAGCCCCTGCCCACTGAGCTCCTTCCATTTGGCTTCGAAGCTGGCCCACTGCTGCACCCAGAGCGCATGCGCACCGCTTCCTGCCCGAAAGGTGCCGGCGAAGAGCGGCTGACCGCCGTCGGCGTATGCGGACAGGGTGGTGAGTCGTAGCCCCTGCCCGCTCAGCTCCTTCCACTTGGCCTCGAAGCTCGGCCATTGCGCCACCCACAGCGCGTGCGCGTCCGTTCCTGCTCTGAAGATGCCCGTGTACGCGGTTGCCATCATCCCTCCGTCACTATGGCCCTGCGCGGTGCGCAAGGGCGCGGTCGATGCTGCGGCCGGCCGCGGATTCCACGCACGGCTCCCGTCGCCCTCTGCCTCGACATGGTTGGGCGACGATCCTCAATGGCGTTGGAAGCACGGTCCCTGGCCCGCTCGGCGGCGACCAGCGCCGTCACGAAGCGGTGCGGCTTCGCCGGCGTGGTGTGCAGACTGAGGCTCACGCGCGGGCCGCGAATCATGACAGCTCCTGGCGTTGCCGCGCGTCACCGCCTGCGCATGGGCGCTGTCGTACGCACGACCTTCTCCGGCCGCACCGGTGCGCCCGCCGTGAGCATGCAGGGGCTCGGACGCTGGCGCAAGGATGGAACGCTCGATGGCCAGTCACACACTGTCGACGACGTGCGCTTGGGGAAGAGCAGACCACGACACGTGTGCGCGGCAGACTGGAGAGACACAAAGGCGTCTCACTACGTAGCCCTACGATCCACCACGAACGAAGCATCGAGCCGACGCGACACGGCCTCGCCAAGCCGGCCGATCATGCGCCGTTCGCTCGACGCGAGCTGATGCCGAACCACCAAACCTGGGCGTCTTCGGCGAACACGAACGTCGCGAGAGCGCGGGTGATGGACACGCCGGCGCTCGATCGTCGTGACATCACCAGAGCAGTTCGTAGACATGACCGTTCGCTCCGCGATACGCGACGTGTTGGTTGAACCTCGAATGCGCTGATTTGGGAGTCTTATGACTCTCGAGATCTCGGAGCCGCCCAGGGCTCGCTGGCCACACCACGCGCCTCCATGTTACTCTGCCTTCAAGACTACCGACGCTGGATGCAGCCCGGCCAAGTCGACGGCCACGCCCAAAGCGGGACGCGGCGGCTCCAAATCGCTCGTCGCGCGCAATGTCAACGTTCGCGTGTTCGGCGCCGCCGTACAGGTGGACGCGGAGTTTCACTACGAGCGCCCTGACGGCACGGCCGGCGTATCCCGCTACATCGACGCCTACCACTGGCGCGATTGCCGGTGGCAGGTGATCTCGGCGCAGATCACCGCGGTGCCGGCGCCGAGCTCCTGATCAGCCGGCGACGCGCACGTCCGGACGCGATCGGGCCACGAGGCGGAGGTGGAGAGCCGCGATCGCGGAGGCCTTCTGGACCCCTGGTACGCGTGTAGTATGCATGAGGGAAGGAGGTCCCCCATGGTGATGCTTCCCGTACCGATGTCGAACGAGGTCGTGCCAAGCGGCACGCGCGTGAACTTTCTTTCCGTGCTGGTGATGCTCGGCGTCACCGCGGTCGGCGGGCTCGGCCTGCTCCTCGCCGGGAGCATCGCCTCGATCGTCGGCGCGGCCGTGCTCGGACTGCTGCTGGGAATGGCGCCGCAGGTGGCGCAGCAGTGGGAGCGCGCCGTCGTGCTGCGCTTGGGACGGTTCATCGGGCTGCGTGGGCCCGGCCTGTTCTGGCGAATCCCCTTCGTCGACAGCGTGACCGCGTGGGTCGACCAGCGCGTGATCACCACCGCCTTCGCCGCGGAGGAGACCCTCACCTCCGACACCGTTCCAGTTAACGTCGATGCCGTGCTCTTCTGGATGGTGCACGACGCCGAGCGGGCAGCGCTCGAGGTGCAGAATTACCCGCAAGCGGTGAGCTGGGCCGCGCAGACCGCGCTGCGCGACATCATCGGCCGCACCTCGCTCGCCGAGCTGCTGCACGGGCGCGAGCGGATCGAAGGCGAGCTCCAGGAGCTCATCGACGCGCGCTGCATGCCGTGGGGCGTCGCCGTGCAGGCGGTGGAGATGCGCGACATCATCATCCCCGCCAACCTTCAGGACGGCATGTCGCGCGAGGCCCAGGCCACCCGCGAGAAGCGCGCGCGCATCATCCTCGGCGAGGCCGAGGTGGAGATCGCGACGCTGTTCGAGGAGGCGTCGCACGTCTATCAGAAGAATCCCACCGCGCTGCAACTGCGCGCGATGAACATCCTCTTCGAG
>DATFOL010000354.1:0-3522 GCA_035265545.1 Gemmatimonadaceae bacterium
GGAGTCGCTCTCCAAGCGGTGGCGCGGTACCCACCGCATGCTCACGACGGAAGACGGCAAGGCGAAGTGCGTGGCGTGCGGCCTGTGCCCGACGGTCTGCCCGTCGAACTGCATCAAGCTGGTGCCGGGCGAGGACGAGCAAGGGAATCGCTACCCGCTCGTGTTCGAGATCGACGAGTTTCGCTGCATCTTCTGCGGCTACTGCCAAGAGGTATGCCCGGAGGAGGCAATCCACGTCGGCCGGCACTACGAGAACGCGGAGTACAGCCGCGAGGGCTTCGTCTACGATCTGGAGCGGCTGATGGCGCAGACGCACCCCGTGTGCGAGATGTGGGACCCGGCCGACCCCAAGGGGGAGTGATGTCGCACGGCGAGCTTCCGCTGTTCTACGTCTTCCACTTCTATCTCTTCGGTATCATCGCAATCGCCTCGGCGCTCGCGTTCGTGACCCGTAAGAGCCCGGTGGCAGCGGCGCTGTGGCTGGTGAACACGATGTTCAGTCTCGCCGCGCT
Source organism: Gemmatimonadaceae bacterium (assembly GCA_035265545.1). Taxonomy (GTDB): domain Bacteria; phylum Gemmatimonadota; class Gemmatimonadetes; order Gemmatimonadales; family Gemmatimonadaceae; genus AG11. The sequence goes on from DATFOL010000354.1 coordinate 513, forward strand.
GTACGTGCTGCTGGACGCCCACTTCATCGGCGCCATCCAGGTGCTCGTGTACGCGGGCGCGATCATGGTGGTGTTCCTGTTCGTGATCATGCTGCTCAACCTCGGGCATGCATCGGAGATCGCCGACGCGCGGGGGATGGGGTGGAAGCTCGCCGCCGGCCTCGTCGGGCTGGCGCTCCTGGCGCAGGTGTTCGCGCTGACGCGCGTCCGCGTCCCGGAGGCGCTGGCCCTGCCCGAGGATGCGATCTCGCGCGATGTGGCGGCCCGAGGCGCCATCGCGCCGATCGCCGGCCCGTTGTTCAACGAGTATCTGCTCGCCTTCGAAGTCACCAGCGTGCTGCTCCTCGCCGCCGTGGTGGGTGCGGTGGTGCTGGGCAAGCGTCGAGGAACTGCCCGTGTTGGCTGAGTCGCTCTTCTTCAGCGCCGTCCTCTTCACCATCGGCGTCGTCGGCGTGCTGACGCGCCGGAATGCGATCATCCTGTTCATGTGCATCGAGCTGATGCTCAATGCCGTGAACCTGACGTTCGTCGCGTTCGCGCGCGTGTACGGCGTGGCGGGCCAGGTATTCGTGTTCTTCGTCATGACGGTGGCGGCCGCCGAGGCGGCGGTCGGGCTCGCGATCATCATCGCCCTGTTCCGGCACCGACAGACAGTCGATCTGTCGAACATCAATCTCCTGAAAGGCTGATGCTCCTCCAGCATGCCGCGACGGCGGGCGCGCACCCGCTGAGTGGGACCGTGGCGAGCTACGTCTGGCTCCTGCCACTCCTGCCGCTGCTCGGCTTCGTGCTGAACGGCCTGCTGTCGCTGACGAGCGCGTTCCGGTTCGGGCCGGCGGATCCCGGCATGGACCACGGGGCAGGTGAGCATCACGCCGACGAAGCGCACGACCACACGGGCGGCGGCGCGCACGGCGACGACCACCATCCGGTGAAGCGGCACCGTCACGCCGGACTGGTGAGCCTCATCGGCCCGGGCGTGCTGATCGCGGCGTTCGGTCTCGCGATGGCGATCTTCCTCGCGATGCGCGGCGCGGGCGAGCTTCACGCGCCGTTCGTGCAGCGCTACTTCAGCTGGATGCCCGTCGGCGATCTGCAGGTCGACGCTGCATTCCAGCTCGACCAGCTCTCGATGGTGATGGTGCTGATCATCACCGGAGTCGGCGCGCTCATCCATCTGTTCAGTGTCGGGTACATGCAGGACGATCCGGGCTATCCCCGGTACTTCGCGTACCTGAACCTGTTCGTCTTCTTCATGCTCGTGCTCGTGCTCGGCGCGAGCTATCCGATCCTGTTCATCGGCTGGGAGGGGGTGGGACTCTGCTCCTACCTGCTCATCGGCTTCTGGTTCAGCGAGAAGGCCAACGCCGACGCCGGCAAGAAGGCGTTCATCGTCAACCGCATCGGCGACTTCGGTTTCCTGGTCGCGATGTTCCTGATGTTCGCGAACCTGGGCCAGCTCGATTTCGTCGGCGTGAACGCGGCGGCTCCGCAGCTCGCGTTCGGCGGCGTGGTGGTCACGGCGATCTGCCTGTTCCTCTTCCTCGGATGCGCCGGCAAGAGCGCCCAGATCCCGCTCTACGTCTGGCTCCCCGACGCGATGGCCGGCCCGACGCCCGTCTCCGCGCTCATCCATGCGGCGACGATGGTGACGGCGGGCGTCTACCTGATCGCCCGCAGCAACGTGCTGTTCGCGCTCGCGCCGGTAGCCGGCCTCACGGTCGTCGTAATCGGCGCGCTCACGGCGATCTTCGCCGCGTCGATCGGCCTCAAGCAGTGGGACATCAAGAAGGTCCTCGCGTACTCCACGGTCTCGCAGCTCGGCTACATGTTCATCGGCGTGGGATCCGGCGCGTACGTCGCCGGGGTCTTCCACCTGATGACGCACGCCTTCTTCAAGGCGCTCCTGTTCCTCGGCTCAGGCTCGGTGATCTACGCGATGCATGCCGCGTATCACCACACCCACAGCCACGAGGACGCGCAGGACATGCGCAACATGGGTGGGCTCAAGCGGTACATGCCGATCACATGGGTGCTCATGTGGGTGGCGACGCTGGCCATTGCCGGGGTCCCGCCATTCGCCGGCTTCTTCTCGAAGGACGAGATCCTCGGCTCGGTGTTCCTGCGCGCCAACCACTCGACGCTGGCCGACGCGCACTGGCTGGGCATCCCGGGCAGCGCGATCCTGTACTTCGTGTATGTCCTCGGGCTGGCGGCAGCGTTCATGACCGCGGTCTACATGACCCGCATGATGATCTACACCTTCCACGGTCCCAACCGCACGGGTGAGCGGGAGCGCGAGTACCTGCGCGAGGCCCCGTGGATCATGACCGGCCCGCTGGTCGTGCTCGGAATCCTCAGCGTGGTCGGTGGGTGGTTCAACATCCCCGCGGCGCTGCCGGTCGGGCCGATCGGCGCGCTGGAGCACTGGCTCGAGCCGGTCGTCGGCGAGTCGGCGCTGCGCGTCGCGGGGGGTACCCTCCCGGAGGCGACGCACTCGCTCGAGTACACCCTCATTGGCGCGGCGGTCGCGATCGGGCTGATCGGCATCGCCGTCGCGTTCGTCCGGTTGAAGCCGGAGCGCCTGGTGCCCAAGGCCGAGGCGCCGGCCGAGCACGGGTTCGAGCGCGTCCTCGCCGAGAAGTACTACGTGGACGAGGTCTACGACGCGACCATCGTGCAGCCGGTCGTCGGCGTGTCGCGTGGGCTGCTCTGGCGCGGCGTGGACGTCGGAGTGATCGACCGGCTCACCCGACTCTTCGTTCAGAGCAAGGACGACGACGCCGCGATCGGCACGAGCGTGCCGATGGGTGGCTGGCTCACTCGGGCGGTCGGCTATCTCGGATCGCAGATGCAATCGGGCCGTGTCGGCACCTATGCCTGGGTGCTCGTCGTCGGCGTGCTGTTCGTTCTCGGCGCCTTCACCTTCCGCTAACGCGATGCGCGAGCTCCTGCTGTCCGTCGGCTACAACAACTGGATCCTGCCGGTCCTGCTGGCCGTGCCGCTGCT
>DATFOL010000355.1:0-5167 GCA_035265545.1 Gemmatimonadaceae bacterium
CAGCGACTGCTCGGTCGCTTCCACGCCCCCGGTGGGCATGATGCGCGTCCAGGGCATCGGCGCCATCACGCTCTTCACGAAATCGGGGCCGCCGACCGACGAGCCGGGGAACACCTTCACGATCTCGCACCCGAGCTCCTGCGCGAAGCCGATCTCGCTCGCCGAGCCGCAGCCGGGGCTGTACGGAATGCCGCGCCGGTTGCAGACCTTGGCGACGTCGGGATTGAGCAGTGGGCCGACGACGAACCTCGCGCCGTTGGCGATGTAGATGCCTGCCGTGGGTGCATCGACCACCGAGCCGACGCCCATGATCACGGAAGGATCCGCCTTGGCGAAGTGGCGTGTCACCTCGAGGAACACGTGCGAGGCGAAGTCGCCCCGATTGGTGAACTCGATGCACTTCGCGCCCCCGTTGGCGCACGCCTGGATGACGTTCTTGCAGACCTCGACGTCCGGATCGTAGAAGACGGGGATGACGCCCTGGTCCATCATCGCCAGCAGGACGGACAGCCTGTCCTTCGCGGCCATGTCAGCTCTCCACTTTATTTGTTCTTCCGACGAACAATTGCGGCCGCGAAGTCTAGGCCCGAGATAGTCGATACGCAATCGACGGCGTGGTAGCTTGTCGTCCCCCACACTCCGCATTCCGCACCAGCGCACTTGCGCTCTCCGCACCCCGCCCATGGGAACTCGAGATCCCCGCGTCGACGCATACATCGCGAAGCAGGCCGACTTCGCCAAGCCCATCCTCACCCACCTCCGTGACGTGGTGCACGGCGCCTGTTCCAAGGTGGAGGAGGACATCAAGTGGGGCGCGCCCTTCTTCATGTATCACGGCACGATGGCGCACATGTCCGCGTTCAAGGAGCACTGCCGCTTCGGCTTCTGGAAGGGCAAGCTCGTCGTCGGCGACAAGTCGGGAGACGCAGACGGTATGGGCAGTGCCTTCGGACACCTCCGGTCAGTGAAGGACATCCCCTCCAAGAAGGAGCTGACCGCCTACATCAAGAAGGCGATGCAGCTCAACGAGGAAGGGATCGCCGTCCCGAAGGCAAAGAAGGCGCGGCCGGAGCTTCCGGTACCCACCGAGCTCACCGCCGCGCTGGCAAAGAACAAGAAGGCGCGCGAGGTGTTCGAGGCGTTCTCACCGAGCCACAAGCGCGACTACTGCGAGTGGATCGGCGAAGCGAAGCGCGAGGAGACTCGCACGGCACGCGTTGCCCAGGCGGTGGAGTGGATCGCGGAGGGGAAGCCCAGGCATTGGAAGTACGTAAAGCGGTGAGTCCAAACGACAGTGAGTTGGTTGGTTGGCTAGTTGGTTAGTTGGCGGGTGAGCTGGTGAGCTAACGGCACTGGTCACACCCAGCATGGAGCTCCCTCAGAGAGGCTTCCACGCCGGTTGGTGCCCAGGGCCGTTCAACTCACCAATCAACCGACCAACCAACCAGCGATCCAACTCACCAACTCACGGCTTCTGCGGTCTCCCGACCCGATCCAAACTCCACACCTGCACGTGCCCCAGCATCGACAGCGGGATCGCGAGGTTGTTTCGCTTCGTGTCCACGCCGATGTCGGCTGGGACGGCGACTTCGCGGATGATCGGTCGGTCGCGTCCGTTCGCCAGCAGATGGATCGACGAGTCGGCCCATGAGGAGAACAGCACGGCGCCGTCGTTCAGCACCTCGACTCCGTCGAGCTGGCCGCCCCCCGAGCGCGTACGGATCAGTTGGGGCTTCGCGCTTCCCGATGGGTTCACCATGATCTGCCCGGAGAACTGATCGAACGAGACGACGATCCACCGCTTTCCCACGTCGTCCCAGGTGATGCCGTTCGGACGACCGAGCTGGAACCCTTCGGCGGCGACGGTGATCTGCCGGCTCGGTCCCACGACGAAGATCCGGTCGGGACCCGTGTGGATCACGCCCTTCGGGGACATGATGATCCCCGTGTCGGTGACGTGGAGTGCGCTGTCGGGGCCCACCGCGATGTCGTTGAGCTGCACCGCACCCAGCGGCGCGAAGTCGATCGTCGCGATGGGCTTGCCGGTGTGCCGGTCGAAGCCACGGAGCACGGTGATGTCGGTCGCCCAGAGCGTGTCGCCGTGGATGGCCAGCCCCTTCGGCGCGTCGAGCGTGACGCCGTTCTTTCCGCCCTGCGCGAACACGGTTGCGCTGTCGAGGTTCGACGCGCTCACTCGCGAGATGTAGCCGTTGCCGTCCCTGGCCGATCCAGCGCCGGCCATGTTCGACACGAAGTACACGTCCTGATCGGCGTCGTAGCGCACCGACTCGGGACCCTGGAACCCGACGATGGTGCGGACGAATCGCGCCTCCGAGGAGCTCACGCCCATCTGCACGTCCTCGGCAGCGTTCGCGCTGTCGGGACCGATGCGCGGCGCGGCGCTCTCGACGCAGCCGAGCGGCACGAGCGGGAGCATCAGCACGAGCACCTCGGCGAGCGAACGCTGGCGAGGCGTGAGTCCCAGCGGGAATCGGAGTGGGAGGCGCGGCATCGGCGCTACCGCAGCGTGTAGAGGTACGCCGCGATGTGCCGCGCGTCCGACGGCGTGACACCGGTGTTCGGCATCGCTGTGAGCGAATCGACCGCCTTCGGATCCCTGATCCAGCGCAGCATGTTGTCCGGCGCGTTGGGCAGGACGCCGCCGATGTAGCTGCGGCTCGCGATGCCGGCGAGCGGCGGACCCACGAGCCCGACCGCCCCCACGACACCAGGGATGGTGTGGCACGACTGGCAGCCGTACTTGCGCATGATCGCCGGTCCGCGCGCCGGATCGCCTCCCGTCATCGCGGCCGCCTCGCGCGCTTCGGCGTCGCGCGCACCGTTGCACGCTGCAGCGAGAGCCAGCGCGACCGTAAGAGCCGCGGCGAGCCAGGCGGAGAGGTGCGCGCGCGTCGTCATTGGCAGGTGGAGATGAAGAATGCGGCCACCCACTGCCCGATCAGAACCAGCGTCATCATCGCACTGAAGCCGACGCCCAGGACGCCGAGCAATCGAGTGCGTGGCAGCGCTCCGCCTTCCTCGCCCGGATGATCGCGTCCCGCGCGCGTCCACACGCGCCATGCCACGACGGTGCCGAGCGCCGCGAGCGCGATGGCAGCCACGTCGACGACGTGCACCCAGATGTCGGCGCTCCGCAGACATGCCCACCGCACCAGCACGTAGTTGATCTGCAGATGCGCGGCGAACGCCGCCGGCGCAAGGAAGAGACCGACCCACTGCGCAACCGGCGCCGGCTGGGGCTCATCGCGGCGCGGGAACGTGTGCGTCTCGCTCATCGCAGCCACCTCGGCACCCAGAAGCACAGCAGGTACAGCGGGATCCAGCCGAGTGTCATGAAGTACCAGTAGAACGTCAGGTCGGCCACGTCGGAGAAGTGCTTCTCTTCCACCGGGGCGAGCCAGAAGATCAGCATCATCCCGCCGACCTCGACCAGCTCGACGGCGAGCAGCGTCGCGTGCATGCCGAGGATCAGCCACTGCGCCGAGGCGTAGGCGTTCGTGTTCCACTTCACGTTGAGCGAGACGAGCAGCTCCCAGGCGCGGACCGCGACGAACGCCGCGTTGAACAGCGTCGCCACCGTGAGACCGATGCGCACCTTGCCCAGATCGAACCGGTGCGCGGCCTTGGAGAGCCACCACACCACGGGAAGGCTCACGAGCATGAGCGCTATCTGCAGCGTCGGCGCGCCGAGCGACGGGAGCGGCGTGTTCTCTGGTGGCCAAGTGCTGTAGTTCTGAGTGAGGTACACGTACGCCGCGGCGCACAGCACGAGGGTGAACCCCTCGATGAGGATGAAGCCGAGCGTGCCCCACCACATGAGGTCCCGCGGCCCGAACACGACGTCGGGCAGCCCGCGCAGATCGACGACGCTCTTCACGCGGCGGTTCATCGCGCCCTCGTCGCCGGAATGCGGCCCGGCGCGACCTGATCCTCTGGCCTCGTGCCGCGTGGCCAGCCCCAACCCCCGAACGCCACGGCGCTCATCGCGAAGCCGATCACGTAGGCCCACGGCGTCCACACCGCGCCGATGAACGTCACGCCGACGGCGATCGCCATCAGGAGCGGCCAGTGCGACTCACCCGGATGCTCGTGCCGATTGTCGGGCACCGCTTCGAGCGCCGTGGTGATGAGCACCTCGCGCTTGTCGGTTGCCAGTCCGGTCGCGACGGGGAGCTCCTCACCCACCTCCCAGAGGGGGGTGCGGCCGGTGACGACGGGGAGCGGATGGAAGTTCCACGCGGGTGGCGGCGAGGTCGTGGCCCATTCGAGTCCGGGTGCCTCCCACGGATTGGCGCCGGCCACCGTGCCAGTGCGGGCGGACTTCACGACATTCACGAGGAACACCGCGACGCTCGTCACGATCGTCACCGCACCCACGGTGGCCAGCAGGTTCAAGTTCCCCCAACCCATCTCGGGCAGATAGGTGTACACGCGCCGCGGCATCCCATCGAGGCCCAGCAGGTGCATGGGGAAGAAGGTCACGTTCACTCCCACGAAGAACAGCCAGAAGTGCCACTTGCCGAGCGTCTCGCTCATCAGGCGGCCCGTGATCTTCGGGAAGTACAGGTAGCACGCGCCGAACAGCGGGAAGACGACACCGCCGAGGATCACGTAGTGGAAGTGCGCGACGATGAAGTAGGTGTCGTGCACCTGGAGATCGAACGGCACCGACGCGATCATCACTCCCGTCAACCCGCCGATCGTGAACACCACGATGAAGCCGAGCGCGAACAGCATCGCCGTCGTGTACCGTGGCCGCCCCGCCCAGATCGTCGCGATCCAGCAGAAGATCTGCGTCCCGGTCGGGATGGCGATCAGCACGCTGGCCGCCGTGAACAGGCTCCGGCCGAGCTGCGGGATCGGTGTGGCGAACATGTGGTGCACCCAGAGGCCGAACGCCACGAACCCGGTGACGAACAGCGACAGCACCATCACCGGATAGCCGAAGATCTTCCGCTGGGTGTTCGTCTCGATGATCGACGAGATGAAGCCGAGCCCCGGGATGAACATGATGTAGACCTCGGGGTGGCCGAAGAACCAGAACAGGTGCTGCCAGAGCAGCGGGTCGCCGCCTTCGGCGCGATTGAAGAAGTGCGTCGCCACGAGGCGATCCATCGCCAGCATCGCGGTGCTCGCGATCGCCACC
>DATFOL010000356.1:0-16191 GCA_035265545.1 Gemmatimonadaceae bacterium
GACAGCGCGATCGACATGGTGCGGACCGAGCGCGAGGGGGAGGTCGAGGACCTCGCCAACGAGAAGGTCGACGAGCGGCTGCTCGATCTGCTTCTCCCTCCGCCGACCGACGGCAAGACCGCCACGCCCAACGGCGCGAAGCCCGAGCCCGTCCCCGAGCCGACGCTCGTCTCGGCCGGCGATGCCGGAGGCGTCTTCGTCGTGTCCGCCACGGGTGACGTCAAGCAGGAGCGCAGCGGCGACGCCGCACAGGACCGTTACAAGCGCACGCGTGAGAAGCTCAAGCAGCTCCTGCTCGACGGCCAGCTCGACGGCCGCGAGGTCGAGATCGAGGTGCCGCAGCAGGGCCCGATGTTCGACATGTTTGCCTCGCAGGGCGCGCCGGAGGGAATGGAGAATTTCACGGAGATGCTCCGTGACATGATGCCGAAGAAGACGAAGAAGCGCACGGTCAAGGTGAGCGAGGCGCGTCGCATCCTCATCGAGCAGGAGTTCCAGAAGCTCGTCGACATGGAGGACGTCACCGCCGACGCGCTCGAGCGCGTCGAGACGCTCGGCATCGTCTTCCTCGACGAGATCGACAAGATCGCCGGCGAGAAGAGTCAGATGGGCGGACCCGATGTGTCGCGCGAGGGGGTGCAGCGCGATCTGCTGCCGATCGTCGAGGGGTCGAACGTGCAGACGAAGTACGGGATGGTGAAGACCGATCACATCTTATTCGTGGCCGCCGGCGCCTTTCATGTAAGTAAGCCTTCGGATCTGATTCCCGAGTTACAAGGCCGCTTCCCGATCCGCGTCGAGCTCAAGCCCCTCACCGAAGCGGACTTCGTCCGCATCATGACGGAGCCGGAGAACGCGCTCACCAAGCAGTACGCGGCCCTCGTCACCGCTGACGGCGCGCACCTCGAGTTCACCGAGGACGGCATCGCCGAGATCGCGCGCATCGCCGCGACGGTCAACTCGCGCATGGAGAACATCGGCGCTCGCCGGCTGCATACGGTCATGACGACGCAGCTCGAGGAGACGCTGTTCGAGCTCCCCGACGGCGGCAGCAAGCGGATCGTCGTGAACGCCGAGGCGGTGCGCGAGAAGCTCAAGGCGATCGTCGAGGACGAGGATCTGAGGAGGTACATTCTCTAGTGAGTTGGTTGGTTCGATCGAGGGTTGATGAGAAACGGCCTCGGGAAGCTCCTGCCTCCCGAGGCCGTTCAACTCACGATCCCACCTTCCAACCAACCAGCTCACCGTCGTTCTCGCCATCTCACCGTCCAACCAACTAGCTCACACCAGCCAGCTCCTCCACCACCCTCGCCCCGCGTTCCGGCCGCCGCTGCTCCAGCATTCCCTGCTTGAGCTGGAAGCGCCCCACCAGCGCCTCGAGTCGCTCCGCCTGCGCCGCGAGCTCCTGCGCCGTCGCCGCGAACTCCTCGGCGGTCGCCGCGTTGCGGCGCGTCGCGTCGTTGGCGCGCGTCATCGCCTCCTCGACCTCGGTCAGTCCACTCGCCTGCACCGACGACGCCCCTGCCAGCTCCTGCACCAGCGTGGCCGTCCCGGCGATGCTCGGCGCGAGCGCCCGCAGGATCTCGCGCGACTGCTCGATCTTTTGCTCGCTGTCCACGCTCAATCGGCTGATCTCCTGCGCCGTCGTGGCGCACTGCGTCGCGAGCTTGCGCACTTCCTCGGCGACCACGTGGAAGCCGCGACCGTGCTCGCCCGCGCGCGCCGCCTCGATCGCCGCGTTCAGGGAGAGCAGGTTGGTCTGCCGCGCAATGCTCTCGATCATCGAAGTGCGCGAGAGGATCTCACGCGTCGACTCGATCGCTTCCTGCACGACGCGCGCACCCTCGCGCGTGCGCTCGGCGCCCTCGAGCGCCTGACGCTCCACCACCTGCGCGCGGCCGGCGTAGTCGCGCACCGCGCCGCTCATCTCGACGATTCGCTCCACGGTGTCGCGGATCCCGTTCGCGCCTTCGCCGGAGCTCGTCGCCAGCTCATGCGCCGCGCCCTGCATCTGGCTCGCCGCGGACGCGATGCTCACCGACGCCTCGCGCAGCTCGGCGATGATCGCCCGGAGCCGCTCGACCATCGCAGCGAACGCGTGACCGAACGCATCGTCGTCCGAGCGCGGACGCACCTGTACGGTGAGGTCGCCGTGCGCCAGCTGCTCCGCCGTCGTCGACATCTCCGACAGGTAGCTCACCATCCCTGCGAGCGCGGTGCCGAACCGGTCCTGCTCCGAGCGCCGGCTCACGCTGCGCGACAGGTCGCCACGCGCGACCGCCTGCGCCACTCCCGCCATCTCGTTCAGGTACGCCACCATCGAGGACATCGAGCGCATCGCGCGGCCGACCTCGTCGTCCCCACCCGACGGGATCGAGACGGCGAGGTCCCCCTGCGCGACGCGCCCGGCCACCCTCGCCATCTCCTCGAGTGGCTCGGTCACCGCCTGCGTCGTCGCCACCGACAGCGCGCCCAGCGCCAGCACCGCGAGCAGGGCGATGAACGCCACTCCGAACGTGGCGCTCAATTGCAGGACCCGAGCGGTGCGGAACGCATCCTCGATCGCGGCCTCCTGCAGCACGATGTCGTCCTCGATCGCGCGCCGCAGCGCGGCATAGTCGCCGCTGGCGCGGGCCATCCCGGCCTGAAGACTGTCGGCGTTCGCACCGGCGGCGAGCGCCTTGCTGAGCGGCCGCACCGTGGCGTAGAAATCCCGGAAGCGCTGCGCCAGCGCCTCGGCGTGCCCCCGCTCGGTCGCATGCGCTCGGGCTTCGGCGGCGGCGGCGAGGAACGCGGTGCTCAGCGAGTCCATCTCCCCCAGCCGGTCGGCGTCCTGGGTGGCTGCGGCGCCCTGGATCGCGTTCTGGAGATCGTTGAGCGTCTCCCGCATGTCCTGGCCCGCGCGCAGCGCCGGGTAGTAGTCGCGCTGGATTCTCGTCAGGCTCCGCGGATCCAGCACTCCCAGGGAGACGCTGACGAGAAAGATCGCCGCGAGCGCCACTGCGGCACCGATCGGGAGGAGACGCATGCGCGCGCGCAGGGGCCGCCCCGCGAGTCGGTGCGACCATGCGCGAACCATCGGGGCGAGCATCTGCATCAAGGACCTGTGCTTGCTTGAACGGGCTGACGCGGCGAACGCGGCCGGAAAGGCCGCCGATGTTGTGTGACGCTTCATGGAAGGGCCAGTAACACTGCGGAGTCCCCGCGCGGCCGCTCTGAGGGAACTCCGTGCACGCCCCTCGCTTGCTCGCCGCTTTCGCCGCCCGTTAGCTTTGCCGGCTTCCGCCTCGACCACCCCGCTTCCTTCGAAATGACCGACGCTACCCATCGCGATTTCCTCGCGATCCCGGATTTCTCCCGGGAGGAACTACTCGCCCTCTTCGATCTGGCCGAGCGGATGCGGCGCGGCGAGTATCAGCAGAAGCCCCTCGCCGGCAAGACCCTGGCGATGATCTTCATGAAGGCGTCCACCCGCACCCGCGTCTCCTTCGAGGTCGGGACCTACCAGCTCGGCGGGCATGCCCTCTTCCTGTCCCCGCGCGACGTGCAGCTCGGCCGCGGTGAGCCCATCGCCGACACAGCGCGGGTCCTCTCGCGCTACGTCGACGGGATCATGATCCGCACCTTCGCCCATCAGGACGTCGAAGAGCTCGCGCGCTACGCCGACGTTCCCGTCATCAACGGGCTGACCGACCTGCTGCACCCGTGCCAGATCCTCGCCGACATCCTGACCATCCGGCAGCACCTCGGCGGCTACGAGGGGAAGAAGGTTGCGTGGATAGGCGACGGGAACAACATGGCGAACTCCTGGATCAACGCCGCCTACCGGTTCGGCTTCGAGCTGGCCATCGCCTGTCCGCAGGGCTACGAGCCGGCCGACCACCTGCTCGCCCGGGCGCAGAAGGAGACGAAGATCACCATGACCCGGGATCCGAAGGAGGCGATCGAGGGCGCCGACGTCGTCAACACCGACGTCTGGGCGAGCATGGGTCAGGAGGGAGAGCAGAAGAAGCGCGAGCGCGACTTCGCCGGCTACACCGTGGACCGTGGCATGATGTCTCGTGCGGCGAAGAACGCGATCTTTCTCCACTGCCTTCCGGCACACCGAGGCGAGGAAGTCACGGCCGACGTCATCGACGGTCCGCAGAGTCGGGTGTGGGACGAAGCCGAGAACCGGCTCCACATCCAGAAGGCCATCATGGCCGTGCTGATGGGAGGAGAGAAGCTCACATGACGTATCCCGCCGAAGGCACCGTCGCCCCCGATTTCACTCTCGATACCGACGCCGGCACGCCGCTCTCCCTGAGCGCGCTCCGCGGCCGGCCCGTCGTGCTGTTCTTCTACCCGAAGGACGACACCCCCGGCTGCACGATCGAGTCGTGCGAGTTCCGCGACCTCATGCCGCGCTTCCAGGGCGTGAAGGCCGAGGTGCTCGGCATCAGCCCGGACGACGTGAAGTCGCACGTCAAGTTCAGGAAGAAGTTCGACCTGCCCTATCCACTGCTCGCCGACGTCGAGCACAAGGTGGCCGACGCGTACGGCGTGTGGCAGGAGAAGTCGATGTTCGCGCACAAATACTGGGGCAACGCGCGCACGACGTTCGTGATCGATCGCGACGGCCGGATCGCGAAGGTGTTCGAAAAGGTGAAGCCCGAGGGGCACGCGGCCGAGGTGGCGGAGGCGGTGGCTGGCCTCTGACGTCCTAGCTCGTCGGTTCCTTGTCGGCGTTGCGGCAGACGTCCAGCTTCGCCTTCGAGTCGGCGCCCGACACGAACTCGCCCGGTCCTCGCTTCGGTCGGACGATCGAGATGTCCAGCGAGTCCGTTTCGCCGTCCCCTACGCGCACCCGGCGCGTCGTGAGCTGGTGGTCGGTCGGACACACATACAGTAGCAGGCTGTCCGCGCGCGCCGGCAGGTGGTCGAGGATGAACCGGCCAGAGTCTCGCGGAAAGAAGGTACCGACGCCCGCCACGCCCATGAGGAATGACACCACGGGTTCTCGTGTCTCCTGGTCGAACACGCGTCCCACGATGGTTCCGGTCGGCGCGTTGCAGCGCTTCGGATCGAGATCGTCGGGGCGAATCTCGACGACGCCAGGTGATGGGGAGGGATACGCCCGGAGCGCGCGCTCGTTCAGCGTGCGGAACATCGACGGGGTGGCCACCCGCGACTCCGCCAGATCGACGACGGCGCGCCCGTACGGCTCGATCAGCCAGATGCGGAGCCGCTCGCAGTGAATCGCTCGCGCGATCACGCGCTGCTCGTGTGGATCGCTCGCCGCGGCGAACCGCTGCCATAGGCGGTACAGCGAGTCGGTGTCGATGTGCGCATCGACCTCGGCGGCCGCGTACCGCGTGGGGCAGCTCGCATCCCTCAGCAACCAGTTGATCCCACCGAACAAGGCGGCACCAGCTCCGATGCCAACGAGCGCGAGGACGACGCCGATGTGGCGAAACCGGGTGAACGCCAGTACCACCGCCGGCACCAACGTCAGCACGAAGCCGGCTAGTCCGCCAACCAGTACGCCCATCAGCGTATCGTCGACTGATGGGCACGTTGCGCCGGACGCTGATTGCGGCGCCACGCCCATCGAGGCCGGCCCCACGGCGAGCGCCAGAAGCGCCAGCAGAGCCACCACGATGACGCCGAGCCAGCGGCGGAGCAGGAGTCGCATTCGGCGGAGGTGGCGGAGACGCAGTCGGTGGTGGTGGAGATCCTCATGCAGGACTGTCGCTGTCGAGTCCGGTCACGGTTGACGTGGGGAACCGTCCGGGCACACACCCTGCTTTGGATCAGGCCTGCACGTCAGTCCTCTCCAGCCAAGACGCCCATGTCCGACACCAAAGGCCATCCCGGGACGACCAAGAAGCTCGATGAGCTCTACGACCTGATCGAGGGCATCGAGATCGCCATGTTCACCACTCGGCGCGCCGATGGTCATCTCGTCTCGCGGCCGATGGCGACCCAGGAGCGTGTCACCGGCACCGATCTCTGGTTCGTCACCGACATCTCGTCGAACAAGCTCGACGAGCTGCAGACCGACCCGCACGTCAACCTCGCCTACTACAACAACAAGTCGCGCGAGTGGGTCTCCGTCGCCGGCACGGCGACCATTACGCAGGACCGCAACCTGATCAAGGAGCTGTACAAGCCGGACTGGAAGGCATGGTTCGGCGACGAGGGAGGGGATCGCGACGGTGGGCCAGGCGACCCGCGCCTCGCGCTCATCCTCGTCGAGGCGCACTCGGTGGAATACCTCGTCACCACCAAGCCGCGCCCCGTCGTGCTGTTCGAGGTCGCGAAGGGAATCATCACGGGCTCGACGCCCGACGTCGGAGAGCAACGCTCCCTCAACGAGCGCGAGCTCCGCACACAGGCGGCGCGCGAGGCGCGCTAGCCCGCGCGCTCCCGCTTGTGCCCGGTGGGGCGCACCGACGATGTTGTCGTGTGCGCCCCATCGTCGCGTTTCAAGGTGAGAGCGGTGCCTTCAGCGAGAAGGCCATCGAGTATCTCGTCGAAGGTCCCGTCAAATTGCTCTCCTGCAACACCTTCGACGCCACGACCGGCGCGGTGGTGCAGGGGATCGCCCACCTCGCCGTGATCCCGGTCGAGAACCTCATCGCCGGCCCGGTGCACGCCGCGCTCGACGCGCTCGCCGCGGCGCCGGAGCTCGAGCAGATCGGCGAGCACCTGCTTCCCGTCCGCCACGCCCTCCTGGGTCTCCCCGACGCGACGGTCGGCGACATCCGCGAAGCGCTCAGCCATGAGATGGCGCTCAAGCAATGCCGGCGCTTCTTCGCGGAGCATCCGGAGATCAAGGCGGTCGAGGCGCACGACACGGCCGGCGCGGCGCGCCTGGTCGGCATCCGGCGCGATCCCACCGTCGCCGCCATCGCCGGCGCGTGGGCCGCCGAGCGCTACGGCCTCGCGGTGATCCTCGACGGGCTCCAGGACCACGAGGACAACTTCACGCGCTTCGTGCTCGTGCGGCGGAAGCGCATGGGCGGACGGCTCGACCTCGGCGGATCGGCGTCCGGCGCGACGCGCTAGCGCCTACGCCCGCAGCGCGCTCGCGACGACGACTGTTACGTTGTCTCGGCCGCCGGCCGCGAGAGCCAGGTCCACGAGCTCGCGACACCCCGCTTCGGCGTTCGTGGCTCGACCCAGCACCGAGGCGATCTGCTGCTCGGTCACGTGCTTCGTCAGGCCGTCGGTGCACACCAGGATCGAGTCGCCCTGCTCGAGCGCCAGGTGGCTCACCGCCGGGGTCATGTCCTGTGCGCCCACGGCACTCGAGAGCACGTTGTTGAATCCGCCCTGCTCGACCTGCTGTTCCGTCATCTTGTACTCGTCGATCAGGAACGCGCCCATCGTCTGATCGCGGGTGAGCCGCTGCAGCCGGCCGTCGCGCAGATGGTACGCGCGGCTGTCGCCCACGTGCACGACGAACGCCTGCGGCCACACCACCAGCACGATCGTCAGCGTCGTCGCCGGGCCACCCTTCGGCAGTCCGAACGTCGCGAGCAGCTTCTCGTGGGCGCGGCGTACCGCGTGATCGAGCGGATCGCGGAACGCCTGCTCCTGTCCGGGCGCGACCGCGTGGTAGCTCCCCACCGTTTCGAACATGTACTCGACGATCGTGCGGATCGTGATGCCGCTCGCAAGCCGTCCGCCGTCCTGGCCGCCGACGCCGTCTGCCACCGCGTAGAGGTACGCTTTCGGTCCGCACAACGGCTCGAGCACCGCCCGGTCCTCGAGGTTGGTCTGTCGCACCTCGAGGGAGCGCTGAAGGGAGGCGATGACGAAGTGATCCTCGTTCCCCTCGCGCACCATCCCGACGTGCGACAACCCGAAGCTCTCGAGTCGGCGTCGCTGGTCGTCGCTCGTCGCTCCGAGCGCGAAGGCGCCCGAGGTGAAGACGGCGGGGCGGCGAGCGCGATCATCCGCTACTGGAGTCGGAGGCACAGCGGAAACCGCTTCCTGCTCTCCGGTGGCCTTCTTCCACATGTCCGCGAGCTTGCCCATGCGTCCTCCCCGAGCCGTGCGGTACGCCGAATGACGTCGATCCCTCGAGGCGAAGCTACAGCGCGCGAGCGCCGGCCGATATGGCCGGCGCTCGCGCGCTTCGCGCAACACTCGTGTTCGTCAGGTCGGGCAAGTGCTCGAGGGCGGCTTGCTATCGCCGGCAGAGGCGCCACCGCGCGCCGGAATCACCGCTTCATTGATCGCGTCCCCGGCTCTCCTGCGCTGCACGACCGCGGCGAGCACGCCCAGGCCCCCGGCCGTCGACACAGCCCCCGCGACCGCCCACGCCGCGGCACCGATGCAGAAAGGACACATGCCTCGCGCCTCAGGCGTCGTACCGATCGTGGAGCCGCGCCCAGGGCATCACGTCACGGCCGTCCTGTCGCCCGAGCGGGGTGAAGTCGAGAAAGCCGAAGATGTTGCTCTCCGGCTCCGTTCCGCGCGCGTACGCGGAGTAGGTGTGGTACACGTCGTCGTCGTCGCGTAGGAACACGCTCACACCGGGCAGATCCCCGGTGTACGACGCCATCATCCCGCCCACGTCCGAGACGTCGCGGAAGTTGTATCGCATGGCGCCGCGGCTCGGGTCGAGTGTCACCTCGAAGTCGTAGTTGAAGTCGGTCCCGGCCGAGGAGACGATCGGGATGCTCCAGCCCATGCGCGCGCGGAATGCCTCCAGCTTCCTGATCGGGGCACGCGACACGAAGGCAAGCGTCGTGTTCGCCGCGTTGAGGTGCGCGAGGTTGCCCACGGTGTCCACGAGCATCGAGCACCCCGGGCACCCCTCGTCGACACGGTCGATCCACATGAAGTGGTGGATGACGAGCTGCCGCCGCCCCTCGAACAGATCGACGAGCCGCTTCTCCCCGGTCGACGTCTGGAACCGATAGTCCGTCTCCACCTTCACCATCGGAAGGCGCCGGCGCTCGGCACTCAACGCATCGCGCAAACGGGTGGCTTCCTTCTCCTTGCGCAGGAGCTCGAGCCGAGCGGCGAGCCACTCTTCACGAGTGGCGACGGAGGGGAGCTCGACGGCGATCGACGTCATGGTTGGTTCCTCGGTGAGCGGTTCGTGAAGGATGGCGGATGCGTGCGCGTGCGGACTGCGTTGCCGCGCGGGTCAGGCGTCGTAGCGATCGTGATGGCGCAGGGGGATACCGAGATTCGGCATGCCGTCCCATCCCTCGCCGCGCCCGAACGGCGTGATGTCGAGCCACGCGTAGGTCGCGAGCATCGGCTCTGGTCCGCGCGCATAGGTCGAGTACGTGTGCAGCACGCGATCGCCGTCGCGAAGGAACACGCTCACGCCGTGAAGCTCACCGGCGAAGTGCGGCGGTAGCCCGCTCGCCTCGAGTGCCGCGCCGGTGCGGTAGTTGTACTCCAGTGGCGCGACCGACTCGTCGAGCGTCACGTGGAAGTCGTAGTTGAAATCCGAGCCCCACGATGAGTGCCAGGGCACCAACCAGCCCATTCGCCGCTTGAACGGCTCGATCTCGGCGAGCGGTGCGTGCGAGACGAAGACGAGCGTCGTGTCGCGAGCGTTGAGGTGCGCCAGATGCGGAACGTTGTCCGCGAGGTGTGAGCAGCCGGAGCATCCTTCGCCCGTCTCCCGGTGGAACATGAAGTGGTAGACGATCAGCTGGCGTCGCCCCTCGAACAGGTCGATCAGCCGCGCCGGGCCCGTCGCCGTCTCGAACGCGTAATCCTTCCGGACGAGCACGGCGGGTAACGCGCGGCGCTCCTCGTTCAGGACGTCGCGCGCCCGCGTCAGCTCCTTCTCGCGCGCGAGCAATCGCAGACGTTCGGTGCGCCATTCATCGGGGGATACCACCCGCGGGAGCGGAAGCATCGGGAATACACGGTGGGCGAGCGGCTCGGCGGTGGTGGTCATCGGCGCGGCGGGCGAAGGTGAAGGATGGGACGGTGCTCGAGCGCCGTCCGGAACGAGCGACGGTACAAACCGATTGGTATGTAAGATCGACTACTGCGCTCGTCAAGAGTGAATATTGACGCATCGTGTGACATCTGTTACATACCAGTTGGTACGCCGCCCCGACATCGACCATGACTTCTCGCGCTCACCACTCTTCCGCCACGTCGCGTCCGCGCACCGGTCGCGTTCGCGCCCCCGAGGCAACACGGGAGCGGCTCGTCGCGGCCGCGTTCGAGGAGATCCACCGCCACGGCTACCAGGGCGCGGGGCTCGATACCATCCTCGCGACCGCGGGCGTCACCAAGGGCGCGCTGTACCACCACTTCGCCGACAAGGCGGAGCTTGCGCACGCCGTGATCGACGAGGTGATCCGCGGCCTCACCCTGCAGCGCTGGACCGGCCCGCTCGCCAGCTACGAGGGCGATCCCATCTCGGGGATCCAGCTCGTGCTCGATATCGTGGCCACGGAGTTCTGCGACGAGCAGCTCGTCGACAAGGTCGAGCTGGGATGTCCGCTCAACAATCTCGCGCAGGAGATGTCGCCGCTCGACGAGCGGCTCCGTCGCCGGGTCGCGGTCGTGTTCGAGACCTGGATCGAATCGTTCGCCCAGGCGCTAGAGCGCGGACGTGTCGACGGCACCGTGCGCCGCGACGTCGATGCGCGCAAAGTGGCGACGTTCGTCGTGTCCGCGGTGGAAGGCAGCTTTGGTCTCGCCAAGAATGCGAAGAGCGCTCCGCTGCTGCGCGAGAACTTCGAGGTGCTGAAGGAGTTTCTCGAGACGTTGCGCGGGACCGCACCGCGAAAGCGACGGACAGCCAAAGGGTGATTGGCTGGAATCGGCCATCGGTGCTTCGGCTCCTCGGTCTCTCGGTAGACGGCCGGCCTTGGGACGCAGGAGCTGCCCGAGGCCGGCCGTCTGACTGAAGGGCTGAAGCACCGACGAGCCGTTCACGGCTCCTATGGCACCAACCCCGCCGCGCGCCCAGGCGGGGAATCCCAGTCCACCTGTGGCGACGGATAGAAGTTGATTCCGAGCAGCCGCCAGCGTTGCGCGTGTCCGGCGATCCGCTGGCGGAATCCCTCCCACTGCCGATTCGCCACCGACGACCATCCCAGCTCGGCCAGCGCCGGCAGTCTCGGCACCGTCAGGTAGAACGCCGAGCCGATGTTGTGGATGGTCTCGCTCCACAGCGGCGCTTCCACGCCGAGGATCTGCTGCTCGGAGACTCCCTTGAGGTAGGTCTGCGGCTCCCAATCGTACGCCGTGCGCAGCTCGATGATCGCCGCCCAGGTGAGACCGAGCTCCGTGTTCGGCGTGTACTTCATGTCGAGGTAGGTCTTGGTCGCCGGCGAGAGCACCAGCTTGGCGCCCTGCGTCACGGCGGGCGGCACGCTGTCGCTCTTCCACTGCTGCGCGATGCTCGTCGTGCGCAGCCGCGCCTTTCCGATCTCCTCCCACCCGACCATCGTCTTGCCGTGCTTGTAGACGATGTCCTGCACGCGCTCGACGAACTTGATGTACTGCGGGTCCTTGAGCACGTGCACCTCGTCGCCGCCCATGTGGAAGTACGGGCCCGGGGTCATCGCGGCGATCTCGCGCACGATGTCCTCGACGAACGCGTATACGTTCTCGCTGTCGGGGCAGAAGGTGCTCCACCCCACTTCCGTGCCGGTGTAGGTGCCAGGCACCCGCGCGACTGCGGTGCTCGCCGGCATCGGCCGGCTGCAGCTCAGCTCGGGGTACGCAGCGATCGCGGCGTTCGTGTGCCCTGGCATGTCGATCTCGGGCACGACGGTCAGGTACCGCTCGGCGGCGTAGCGCACGATCTCCCCGTAGTCCGCCTTGGTGTAGAACCCTCCCGGACCACCGCCCACCTCGGTGCTTCCGCCGATCTCGGTCAGCTTCGGCCGCGAGTCGATCTGGATGCGCCAGCCCTGGTCGTCGCCAAGGTGCAGATGAAAGATGTTCATCTTGTAGAGCGCCAGCAGGTCGATGAACTGCTTCACCTCGTCGACCGTGAAGAAGTGCCGCGCCACGTCCAGCATCGCGCCGCGCCACGCGAACCGCGGCCGGTCGGTGATCTGGCCCGCGGGAATCGTCCACGCCGCCGCCGCCCGGCGACCGTAGTTCAGCTCCGACTCGATCGCCGCCGGGAGCAGCTGACGCAGCGTCTGCACACCGTGGAAGATGCCGGCCGGCGCCGCTGCGATGATGCGCACCGAGTCGGCCGACACCGTGAGCTCGTACCCCTCGTCGCCGAGCGACGCCGGACCGCCCAGGCGCAGAACGATCGCGCCGCGCGGAGCCGCGGCGTTGCCCGACGTCACCGGGATCGCAAACCCGGTCGGGACGCGCAGCAGCGCGGCCAGCATCTCCCCTGTCCGGGTGACCTCGGCGTTACCCGCCGGCACCGCGACGAGGGTCGATGACGTGAGCGCGAATGGCGCACCGCTCCCGGGCGTCACCGACAGCGGCATCGGTACGATGCGATGGGCGCCGAGCGAGGTCGGCGCCACGAAGATCGGGGGCCGTTGCGCCTGTGCGTTCGGTGCCGCGGCCGGTGTCGCGGCGGGGGCCGGACTCGGCGCGGTGGTGGGGGTGGGCCGGCAGGCAGCCAGCACACTCGAGAGCGCGATGCTCGCGTGGACGAGGACGGTCGATCGTGAACGAATCATCATCGGAATGCCGCTCGACGGCGGCGTGTTTGGGGGCGCCAAAAAACTGTCGCCCGGCGCGGAGCCACGGAAGCCTCCGACGCGTGTCGGGACGCGACGCGCTGGGTTTCGCATCCCGCACCCGCATTCACGCACTCACGCACTCACTCCCGCACCAGCTCCTTCTCGAACACCTCGAACCGCAGGTCGTCCCGCTGCGGCAAGCCGAACCGCTCGTCGCCGTACGGAAAGGGCTTCCACGCGCCCGTGCGAACGTAGCCGCGCCGCTCGTACCACTCGATCAGCGCGTCTCGCACGTTGATCACGGTCAGCCGCATCCGCTGCGCTCCGCGCTCAGCCGCGTACGACTCGGCTTCGGCGAGCAGCGTGCGCCCGAGCTGGCGCGCCTGAAGATCGGGGCGGACGGTCAGCATGCCGAGGTGCCAGACGCCGGGCTCCTCGGGATCCAGCCACACGCTTCCGAGCAGTTCGGCGCCGGGCTCGTCACGCAGGGTGAGCAGCACCGCGCCTGGTGTCGCCGCCAGCTCCGCGCGGAGAAGTGCGGGGTCGGTTCGCTGCCCGCCGATGAAATCGGCTTCCGTCGTCCACCCGGCGCGCGAGGAGTCGCCGCGAAAACCGGAGTTCACCAGGGCGGCGATGTCGTCGAGGTCGGCTTCGCTGGCGATCGAAATGCGCACTACTCCACTCCATTCGGGTGAATCGACGCGTTGCGGACGCGCACGCCTTCGTTACGATAGCGAAGTCCTGTCACCCTGGCATGTAGGGCCGCCATCCGCGCATATTCACTCTTCCCTTGGATCCCGCCGCTCCAGAGAGATGACCGAGACCTCCGCCGCCACCGCCACCGCCACCCTCAAGCGCACCCCGCTCCACGAGATCCACGTCGCA
Organism: Gemmatimonadaceae bacterium; assembly: GCA_035265545.1. GTDB lineage: Bacteria > Gemmatimonadota > Gemmatimonadetes > Gemmatimonadales > Gemmatimonadaceae > AG11. The sequence goes on from DATFOL010000356.1 coordinate 13,524, forward strand.
CTCGGCGGCAAGATCGTCCCATTCGCCGGCTACGAGATGCCCGTGCAGTACGCGGGGGGGATCACCGCGGAGCACAAGGCGGTGCGCGAGGGCTGTGGCATCTTCGACGTCTCGCACATGGGCGAGTTCTGGATCACGGGCGAGCGTGCGATGGAGTTCGTCAATCACGTCACGACGAACGACGTCGCCGCGCTCGCCGTCGGCCAGGTCCACTACTCCACGATCCTCAACGACCGCGGCACGATCGAGGACGACTGTCTCGTCTATCGCTTCGCCGACCGGATCATGATGGTCGTCAACGCGAGCAACGCGTCCAAGGATTTCGCCCACATCGGTCGGCACGCCGCGCGGTTCGGCGTGAAGCTCACGGATGCGAGCGACGACATGGCGCTGCTCGCGGTGCAGGGGCCGAAGGCCGCCGAGATCGTGCAGTCACTCACGTCGCTCGACCTGAGCGCGATCCGCTACTACCACTTCACGGAGGGCGTCGTCGCGGGCCACGACGCGATCGTCAGCCGCACCGGATACACCGGTGAGGACGGCTTCGAGCTCTACGTCCCGAACGACACCGCCGTCCCGCTCTGGAATGCGCTCGTCAATACCGGTCGTGTCTCTCCCGCGGGACTCGGCGCGCGCGACACCCTGCGCCTCGAGATGGGAATGGCGCTGTACGGCAACGACATCGACGACACCACCACGCCGCTCGAGGCGAATCTCGGCTGGTTGGTGAAGCTCGGCAAAGGCGACTTCGTCGGACGCGACGCGCTCGTCGCGCAGAAAGAGCGCGGGCTCACCCGCAAGCTCGTCGGCTTTACCATGGCGGAGCGCAACTTCCCGCGACACGGCTATCCGGTGTTCTACGATGGCGCGTCGAGTGGCCTGGTATGCAGCGGAACCATGAGCCCCACTCTCGGGATTCCCATCGGCACCTGCTATCTCCCCCTCGCCGGTACGAAAGAGGGCTCGACGTTCGAGATCGAGATCCGTGGCAAGCGCGTCCCCGCGACCGTCACGAAGCCACCCTTCTACAAGCACGCGTCCCATCTCTGACGGGGAGAGGCACGCGAGCGAGGAACGCACATGAGGGTGGCGGTGCTCACCATCTCCGACGCGACGTCTCGCGGCGAGCGGGCCGACGGCTCGGGCGACGCGATCGTCGAATGGATCGAGGCGATCGACGGCGATCTCGCCGCGCGCGCCGTCGTCAGCGACGACGTCGTACCGATCGTGCGCACCCTCGTCGAATGGTGCGACGACGATCGCGCCGATCTCGTGCTCACCACCGGGGGCACGGGGCTCAGCGCGCGAGACGTCACCCCCGAAGCGACCCGCGTCGCGATCGAGCGCGAGGCACTTGGCATCGCCGAGCGGCTGCGCGCCGTGAGCGGCGCGAGCTTTCCGCGCGCGGCGCTGAGCCGCGGCGTGGCCGGCGTGCGCAACCGCACGCTGGTCGTCAACCTCCCGGGCTCCACGAGCGGTGTGCGCGACATGCTCGCCGCACTCGGGCCGATCGTCGAGCACGCGGTGGACATCGTGCGGGGAGCCCCGACCGACCATTCCGCAGGAGCGGCGCGGTGACCGTTCTCATCACGCTGCACGACGTCGAGCCCGCGATACGTCTCAACGCGCGGCTCGAGGGCGACGGGGTCGACACCGCCATCGTCAGCCCGCTCGACGACATCCGCGCCGAGATCAAGCGCGCCAAGCCCGAGCTCATCCTGCTCACGGGCAACCTCACCGATCCGTCGAACCTCGCGCTGCTGCGCGAGCAGCTCTGGGCCGGCGTCCCCGTCGCCGGTCTCGACGGCGACGATCCCGAACAGCACGAGCGGCTTCGCGCGCTCGGCTTCGTCGAGCTCTTCCCCAAACCGATCAATGTCGATGATGTCGCAGGGAGCCTCCGCCGCTTGATGGAACGTCGTGCATTGCAGGAGGCCACGGGCCTCATCGGAGAGAGCGAGCCGCTCCGCGAGGTGATGGTCAAGGTCGAGCAGATGGCTCCCGTCTCGAGCACGGTGCTCATCGAGGGAGAGAGCGGCACCGGGAAGGAGCTCGTCGCGCGAGCGCTGCGCGCGCTCAGCCCCCGGCGCAACAAGCCATTCATCGCCGTCAACGTCGGCGCACTCCCGGAGACCCTGCTCGAGAGCGAGCTGTTCGGACACGAGAAGGGCGCGTTCACCGGCGCGGCGGAGCGGCGGCTCGGCCGGTTCGAGCTGGCGGACCAGGGGACCCTCTTCCTCGACGAGATCGGCGAGATCCCGCAGGCCACCCAGGTGAAGCTGTTGCGGGTGCTGGAGGAGCGTGAGTTCACGCGCGTCGGCGGCACCGCGACGATCGAGGTCGACGTGCGCGTCATCGCAGCCACCAACCGGCCGCTGCGCGAGCACGTGGAGGAGGGGAGCTTCCGCACCGACCTGTACTACCGCCTCAACGTGCTGAGCATCTACATGCCGCCGCTGCGCGAGCGCAGGAGCGACATCCCGCTGCTGGTGCGCCGGTTCATCCGCGACCTCGCCGAGCAGCATGACCGCCCGTTTCCGGGGCTGTCGGCGGAAGCCATGGCCATGCTCGTCGAATACGACTGGCCGGGCAACGTGCGCGAGCTCCGGAACCTCGTCGAGAGCATGGTCGTGCTGTCGCACGGTCGGGAGATCGGACCCGAAGATCT
>DATFOL010000357.1:0-5350 GCA_035265545.1 Gemmatimonadaceae bacterium
CGGCGAGAGTCCTCGCGCGAACGCACGACCGCCCCACCAGTAGACCACCGTGTCCCACTGGTAGACGTGCAGCTTGCCGACGATCTGCCAGAGTGCCGCCAGCACGATGACGGCGGCCCACGCCTCGAGCGCGAGGTGCCAGCGAGGCCAGGCTAGTGCGCGTTGGAGGACGGTGGGCATGGTGGCGACGCGAGGGCGAAGGCGGGCTCGCGCTCTCGCCACGATTCGAGGCGAAGACGCGTCCTTCCCACGACGAGCGGAGGCGCCCGCCCGTATCAGAGACGCGGACCGGTGTTAAGCCGTGGGAAGGACGTGCCGAGCTTCTGTCACAGCCGCCGTCCATCCCTGGGGCGGTGCGAATCCTTCGGAGGCTCCATGTCACGTCGCACGCTCGCCCTTCTCGTGCTCGTCGCCGCGGTCTCGTCGATCACCGCGTGCGCGGATTCTCTCACTGCGCCAAACCGGAATTCGATGACGCCGTCGGCGGCACCGACCTTCGACGCCATGCGCTCCGGTAGCTGCAAGGGAGGTTGGGTGTCCAGCACGGGACGCTGCGGGTGAGCTCCGGGCCCGCTAGCCGGGCAGTCCTGCCGCGATCCGCATCTCCCCGATGGCGCGGGCGATCGTCGCTACGCGCTGCGTCGGCTCGGGCTCGGCGGCGGGGGGTCCGGCCAGCGGGGCACCGGCGTCGAGGGCGTCCAGGAGGGCCCCGGCCTTGAGGACGAGCTCGTACAAGCCATGCCGCTCGGCGACGTCGAGCATCTGCGCGGCGGCGAGCCGCGCCTCAGGCCCACGTCCGAAGACGCGAAGACCTTCGGCCGAAGCTTCGAGGTAGACGGCGCGCAGGTACGGCGACAGCTCTTCGCGGGCGAGCTCGCGGCGGTACTGCTCGAACACCAGCTCGCGGCCGTCCTGATGGGCGAGCTCCATCAGGTTCACGAGCGCGATCAACCGGGTGTTGCGATCCTGGGCAGTGGCGGCGACGAGCAGTCCAGCGTCGCGCGCCGCGCCGCGAAGCCCCATCTGCCCGAACACGAGCGCGATATTGCTGAGAATTCCCTCGCGCTCGACCGAGTCGTGCGCGAGCTCCAGTGCTTCGTACGAGCAGGCGAGGGCCAGCTCGTGGTCGAGCTGCATGGCGGCGACACGCGCGCGGTCGGTGAGTCCCTTCGACACGATGGTCCACAACCCTGCCGCTCGCGCCGCGGCGATCGTCCGATCGAGCTGCTTGCGCGCCGTGGGGTAGTTCCCGCGGTCGATGGCGACCTTCGCGTCGGACAGGTAGCTCTCGAGCCGGTAGCGATCATCCTGCGCCGAGATGGCCGCGGTGCGCAGCGCTGCGTACGCATCGCTCGCCTCGTCGAGGCGCCCCTGCATGCGCAGGCTGTAGCCGCGCATGAGCATCGAATCCAGCATGCGCGCGGTGTCGCCGATGCGCTGCGCGAACTCCACGATGGTGCCGTGCACGTCGGCCGCGAGTCCCCACTGTGCGTCGAAGCGAAGAAGCTTCGCATACGACGAGAGCATGCGCCCCACCTCGGCCTGCCGCTCGTCCGGCCGCGCGACACCCTCGCGGGACGCTGCCTCGATACCGTCGACGAGCTGGGTGAGACAGCGCCGTCCCGCGTGCGTCTCGGGTACGGCCTCGACGTAGCGACGCACGCGGCGCACGTCGAGCATGCTCGGTGGCGCCGCGCCGATCCCGCCGTCCATCCAGATCTCGAAGAGCTGCAGCGACGCGTAACCGGCGACGATCGCATGCCAGGCGGGGCTTCCCTCCGGTGCGTCGGCGAGAGCCTCGATGTAAGCGCGGTGCGGCAGGTCGAGCGAGCCTGGACGAGCGGTCACACATCGCCTCCCGGTCGCTCGAGCCACGCTGGAACGGACCGACAAGGAAGGAAGAGTTCGAGATGACAACCTGCGAATTCCACCATGGTGCGGCAAGTGCCGAGCCGCGGCACCGAGATCAGAATGCGGCGCGCAGTCCGCCGGTGAGCGTACGTCCCTGCCGGATCGTCAGGTTGTCGGGCTCGCCGAGCTGTCCGCCGAGCAGATTGTCACCGACGACGAGCAGCTCAAGCCCGCGCCCGAGATCGCGCGAAGCCGCAAACCGCAGATGTGTCTCACCATCGTACGGCCTCCAGAAGTTGCGGAGCCTCCATCCCGTCACGTCGCGCTGCTGCGCTCCGTCGGTGCTCACGTACGCACGGGCGAGCGCGACACGGTCGTAATTGATCCAGTCCATCGCGCGCGTCGCGGTGAGCGCGGAGCTCCATCCGGATCCGAGCCACGACGCGCCGAAGCTGGCCGTGTGCGCGGGCACCGCCAGCATCCGGTCTCCCGCGCGCAGATCACCGAGATAGCTCGCGGACACCGTTCGCACGCGACTGTCGACGCTGGTGAACGTACCGTTCAACGCGAGGGGTCCCCGGCGAAACGCGGCCTGCATCTCCCACCCCCGGTTCGTGATCTCGCCGACGTTCTCGGGCTGGAAGCGGATGCGACGCTCCGGCGTGCCGGAACGCAGCTGGGTATCGACGGACACCGCGACGTTCTGGATCAGTCCCGTCGCACGCTGATCGAATCGCGTGGCCTGCATCGAGAAGAGATCGCCGAAATACACCTCCACGCCGCTCTCGACACCCGTCTGCACCTCCGGATCGAGCCCGGCGCGCGCGCCCATCGGCGATGATCGCTCGCCGAACGAGCCGCGCACCGTGCTGAGCGCGGGACGAATCCCCTTGCCATAGGAGCTGCGCAGCTTCATCTCGACGGGGCCGATCGTTCGCACGAACGACGCACCGAGGAGCGGCAGTACCGGATAGCGGTCATCGCCCGAGAAGGCGTCGTTGCGCTCCACACGCACGCCACCGGTGACGAAGAGCGCGTCGCGCCAGCTGGTGCTGGCCTGCGCGAGCAGGCCCGTGTTGTGATTCCAGCGCTGCTCGAATCCGTCGAGCACCGTCGCGTAGCGTTGCCCCGCGTACGTGTACGACGACGTCGCGACTCGCTGGCGCAGCACCGACTGCTCCGCGCTCAGCGTGATCGTCGTCGCCGCGATGGCGCCGCGGCCGCCGAGCTGCGCGACGCTGCTCGCCCGCAGTGTCGTGCGATCGGCGCTGCCCGCCGCCCCACGGCGCGATGCGTCGACTCCGGCGTCGAATGGGTTCGTCGCGTCTGCGACGTTGTCGAGCCGGTAGCCATCGAGCCCGGCGAGCAGTGTGTGTGTCCACACGCCGTGCGTTGCCACCATGGCGCTTCCGCCAACGGTGTAGAGCCGCACGTGCTGATCGCCATCGCGCGGCGGAGGCGGCCCGATGGTGATCTCGCCGCCGGGGCCGTCCATGCCGCGCGGCCCGCCCCCGTTGCCATCGGTCGAATCTCTCGGCGCGCTGACGGGCGCGATCCCGAGCAGCAGCGGATTGTTGCCGACGCCCGCGCGCCGGTCGAACAACCGCGCACTTCCGCTCAGGGTCGTGCTCGCGCCGACGCGCCGTGCGTCGCCGACGAGCGTCATCTGTCGGCTCTCGGCCGACGGGAACACCGCACCAGTCTGCCCGAACTCGAGTGCGATGCCGGCCGAGCGGAGGTTGGTGCCACCGCGCACCGCGATGCGCTGGTCGTGCGTCGGCACGAGACTGGTGCCGAACCGACTGGCGCTCGCGCCCGCGGTGCTGCTGACCTGCATGCGCGTACCGGTCGGCGAGGCACCGTCGTGGCGAGTGATGACGTTGATCACGCCGCTGATCGCGTCCGACCCGTAGAGCGCGGAGCCTTGCGGTCCCCGGATCACCTCGACGCGATCGACGACGTCGGGATTCAACTGCGTCACGAGGAGCGGGTTCGCCACCTCGACGCCGTCGATGTACATCTTCGGGTAGCTCGTGGAGAACGAGCTGGCACCGCGAACGCCGCCGTACTGGGCGACGAGGCTGCCCGGCGCCTGATCCCAGAGCCACAGGCCGGGGACGTACGCATCGAGCGCACCCGCCAGGCCGGTGAAGCCGCCGAGCCGCAGCTCCTCCCCGTCGATCACCTCGACGCCGACCGCCAGGGGCCGCCGCGACGCGGCGACAGCGCTTCCCGTGACGATCACGCGCTCCAGCACGCTCACCTTCGGAGTCGGCACATCGCGTGCGCTCGTCGCTGGTGCCAGCACGACCTTGCGCGCGACCACGAGCGCCTCGACTCGAGTGCCGGCGAGCAGCGTGGCAAGCACGCGGCCGAGCGGCTGTCGCTCCGCGTCGACGCAGACGGGACGATCGAGGGGGAGCAGGTCGCTCGAGTACGCGAGCGGAACGCCAGACGCAGCGCCCAGTCGGTCGAGTGCATCGCGGAGCGACACGCCGCGTGCGTGCAGCGTCACGATCGCATCCAGCGGCGCAGGCCAGCCACCTTCGTGGGGAACCAGCGTCGATGCTGGGTCGGTGCAGGGGCGACTTGGCTGCGCCCCGGCGCGCTGGCCGTCGAGCAATCCGATGACCACCATCGCCGAGACGCATGCGACGCGCCGTCCCGCGCCACGAAACGTCATCGCGGCCGGCTCATCGTCCCGTGGCGGCGCCGAGTCGCAGCGTGTCGCCGGACCTCGTCACGGAACCGCCGAGCACGGCGCCGAGCACGCGACCCAGATCGTCCGCGCTGGAGCGGTCGAAGGTCGCCGTGAGGCGGCGGCCGGCGATGGTCGAGTCGGTCACGACCAGCTCCACCCCGTACCAGCGCCGGAGTTCCACGGCCACCGTGTTGAGAGGTGCATCGCGGAACTCGAGCACGCCGCGCGTCCACGAGCGCTCCGCCTCGGTCACCACGCCACGCTCCACGCGAACCCCATCCCCCGTCACCTCCGCCCGGTCGCCGGCGTGGAGCACCGTGGGAGATCCCGCGCGTCCGCGCGTCGCCACTACGTCCACCGCTCCCGTCGTCACCGCCACTCGCGTGCCGCGGCCGCCGTCACTGCTGCGCACCGAGAAGCTCGTGCCGATGTCACGGAGGGTCGCACCGGAGGTGCGCACGACGAACGGCCGTGCGTCGTCGTGCACGACGTCGAAGTACGCCTCGCCTTCCAGCGTCGTCTCGCGCTCGCCTTTGTCGAAGGCGCTACCCAGCGCGAGATGGCTCGATGGACCCAGGACGACGGTGGAGCCGTCGGCGAGCTTGAGGGTGTCGACCTCGCCTACCACGGTCCGGTAGGAGCGCGATGGGGCGACCGCCACCTGCCCGTCGCCCGGAGCTCCACCGTCGTCCTGGGCCGCGCGCCACAGCATACTGGCCCCGGCGACCACCAGCACCGCGGCCGCGGCCCGAAGTCCTGCGCCGCGCCACCGGGATCGGAGCTGCGCGATCTCCGCCG
>DATFOL010000358.1:0-6358 GCA_035265545.1 Gemmatimonadaceae bacterium
GGATCGCCTTCGTCGCTGCGCTGCTCGGCGACACAGTGCGGGCGAAGCAGGCGATGGACTCGCTGTCGGAGCGTTCAGTGATCGCGCGGGGGCAGGTTGCGGGGCTGATGGCAAAGGCGCGCCGCGACACAGCGAACTGGATCGCGTCGCTCGAGGCGGCCGCAAAGGCGGACGAGCGAGTGGTGCACCTCGGCCCGCCCAACGTGTATCCCGCGCACGAGTTGCTCGGCGACGCGCTGCTTGCGGTCGGGCGCGCGAAGGAGGCGGCCGCGGCGTACGAGAAAGGGCTCGAGCTGATGCCGAACCGCTCGCTCTCGCTGTTGGGGCTCGCCAGGGCGCAGCGAGCGAGGGGGGACGTCGCGGGGGCGGAGCGTATGGAGGCACGGGTGCGACAGAACTGGAAGGCAGCGGACTCGGGAGTGTCGGCGAGGGTCGCGAGCAGGGGCTGAGAGTCGCCTAACGGCAGCCGGAGGACCGCGGTAGCTTCGCTCGTCGTCTCGACGGAACCGTCGCATGCCGGACCTCGGACAGCTGCTCGCGGACGCGCTCGCCGGCCGCTACCGCATCGAGCGTGAGCTCGGTCAGGGCGGCATGGCGATCGTGTATGTCGCCGAGGATCTGCGACACCATCGCAAGGTCGCGATCAAGGTGCTGCGCACGGACGCTGGCACCGAGCTCGGTGGCGAGCGATTCCTGCGCGAGATCGAGATCGCGTCGGCGCTCCGGCATCCACACATCATTCCACTGTACGACTCGGGGGAGGCGGACGGCCGCCTCTTCTACGTCATGCCGCTCGTCGAGGGAGAGTCTCTCCGCGCGCGCATCGACCGCGAGCGTCAACTCCCGATCGACGATGCGCTGCGCTATGCCCGTGAGGTGGCGGACGCGCTGTCGTACGCGCATGCACATGGCGTGGTGCACCGGGACATCAAGCCGGAGAACATCCTGATCGAGAGCGACCATGCCGTGGTCGCCGACTTCGGCATCGCGCGCGCGTTCGCTGCGGCGGGGCCCAAAGGGCGGCTCACCGGGTCGGGGATGTCGATCGGCACACCGGCATACATGAGCCCGGAGCAGGCGGCGGGGGATCGCGACGTCGACGGACGCAGTGACCTCTACAGCCTCGGGTGTGTGCTGTACGAGATGTTGGCCGGGCAGCCGCCGTTCAGCGGGGCGACGAAGGAGAGCCTGGTGCGGCAGCACATCATGACGCCGCCTCCCCCGGTCACCCAGTTCCGCCCCGCGGTGCCGGCCGCGGTGAACGACGCGCTGATGCGTGCTCTGGCCAAATCGCCCGCAGACCGGTTCAATCCGGTGGGGCAGTTCGCCGCGGCGATCGGACCCGTGGCGACGACCACTGCGTCAGCGGTGCATCCGGACATCGCCACCCGACGCGCACGCTGGCCGGTGGTGGCAGCCGTCGTGCTCGTGCTCGCGGCGGCGATCACCTGGCCGTTCGTCGCAAGGCGACATCGTACCGCGACGGACGGCGGCGCGGCGCGCTCGATCGCCGTCCTGCCATTCGACAATCTCGGCGGCGACACCGCAGTGGTGCCGCTGCTGCTCGGCGTGCACGCGGAGATCGTGACGCAGCTCGCGAAGGTCGCGGGACTCGCCGTGGCGTCGCGCAACTCGGCGCTGACATATCGCAACAGCGACAAGAGCGATCGGGCAATCGCGTCGGAGCTCCGGGTGTCGTCGCTGCTGCATGGCAGCATCCAGCGCTCGGGCGACCAGGTGCATCTCTCGGTGTCTCTCACCGATGCGCCGAACGGCAAGCTGCTCTGGGCCGAGAGTTACGACCGGCCGTACACCACGCAGAACCTCTTCGCCGTGCAGGGCGACATCGCGCACAGCGTCGCCTCGGCGCTGAGTCTCCGGCTGAACGATCAGCTGGAGCAGCGCATCGCGCGTGCGCCGACGTCGAACGTGGAGGCGCTCGACGCGTATTACCGCGGACTGATGCAGTGGGACCGGCGTGGAGCACAGGAGAACGACACCATGGCCGTGAAGCACCTCGAGCGAGCGGTGGCGCTCGACCCCTCGTTCGCCCGCGCCTGGGGACTGCTGGCGCAGGCGCACGGCTGGCTGCTCCGGCGCGGCTTCGTTGAGGACACGCTTGCTGCGTGGATGGCAGTGCAACGCACGCAGGCGCTCGCACCGGGATCGATCGAGGCCATGCTCGCGGCGGGCTACTACCGCTATTACGCGCAGGGTGACTTCGCCGGAGCGTTGAGTGATCTCGCCGCGGCCGATCGCCTGATGCCCAACTCGAGCGAGATCCTCACCGCGATGGCGCTGCTCGAGCGCCGCCTGAACCACTGGGATCGAGCGATCGAGCTACTGGAGCGTGCGGCGCAACTGGAGCCGCGCGACGCGTCGCTGGCCGCAACGCTGGGGGAGACCTACTACTTCATGCGTCGGCCGGCGGACGCCACCCGCGCCCTCGATCGAGCGATCGCGCTCGGTCTGACGAACGCGCCCGTTTTCATCGCCGAGTACTTCGTGCTCGCGAGCCTGCTGGGGGACACCGCGCGCGCCCGCCTCTTCGTGGAGCGTGAGGGGCCGCGCATGCCGCAACAGACCCGAGCCACCGCTGCCGGGTGGGTCGCGCTGACCGCGCGCGACTTCCGCACCACGCTCATCGAGTTCAAGAAGCGCGATACGCCTGTGTTCTCCACGGCGCCGCACCATTATCTGATGCTGGCACGCACGGCGGCCGCGTCGGGCGACTCGGTGCGGGCGCGGGCGTATGCGGACACGTTAATCCGGAACGCTCGCGCCGAGCTGGCGAGGATCGCGGATGGACCGCGCAGCGATCTGTTCGGCCGGCGGAGCGCCACCGAGGCGCAGATGGCGGTCGCGCTGGCCATCCGCGGAGAGCGCGACCGGGCGGTGCGGCTCGCCGAGAGCAGCACTCGGCGGTACGGAGCAGAGCGCGACGCAGTGGGCGGAGCGGCGCTGCAGATCTACCTGGCGGCCACGTACATGCACGCTGGACATCACGCGGACGCGATCGGCGCGCTACGCCGAGTGCTAGCCATTCCGTCGGAGATCAGCGTGTCCGGGCTGCGACTCGATCCGCTGTGGGACGGACTGCGCGGGGAGCCGGAATTCCAGCGGCTGCTCGCGGAGCAGCGCTGAGGCAGCGGAGCACGCGGGCCCGAGCACTCACCGCCGCTGCTTCGGGGGCATATCTTGGGTCACGCCCTCACCTCCTGTCCCATGCCCGAGCCCGACGCGCATCTCGCCGCTGCGCTCGCCGATCGCTATCGCCTCGAGCGACAGCTCGGCGAGGGCGGGATGGCGATCGTCTACCTCGCGGAGGACCTGCGGCACCGCCGCAAGGTCGCGGTGAAGGTGCTGCGACCCGAGCTGTGCGCGGCAATCGGCACCGAGCGCTTCCTGCGCGAGATCGAGATCGTGGCGGGGCTGCGCCATCCGCACATCCTGCCCCTGTACGATTCGGGAGAAGCGGGCGGATTTCTCTATTTCGTCATGCCGCTCGTGGAGGGCGAGTCGCTGCGCGCACGCATCGACCGCGAGCGGCAGCTCCCGATGGACGACGCGCTGCGCTATGCGCGCGAAGTGGCTGATGCGTTGTCGTACGCGCACGGTCGCGGCGTCGTGCATCGCGACATCAAGCCCGAGAATATCCTGATCGAAGCCGATCACGCGGTGGTCGCCGACTTCGGGATCGCGAAGGCGGTCGCGGCGGCTGGACAGCGGACCGCGCTGACGCGCACCGGGATGGCGATCGGCACGCCGGCATACATGAGCCCCGAGCAGGCCGCCGGCGAAGCGGACGTGGACGGCCGCAGCGATCTGTACAGCCTGGCCTGTGTGACGTACGAGATGCTGGCTGGGCAGCCGCCGTTCACGGGGGCCACGACGGAAAGCCTGGTGCGCCAGCACCTCGTCGCCGCGCCGCCGCCGGTGACGCAGTTCCGGCCGGCCGTGCCGGCCAGCGTGAGCGACGCCCTGATGCGCGCGCTGGCGAAGACGCCGGCAGACCGCTTCAACCCCGTCGGCCAGTTCTCGTCGGCGATCGGTCCGAGCGCGGCGACCGCCGAGCCACCCGCGTCGCGACGCCGACTCGCCCCGCTGATCGCCGCGGTAGTCATCGCGCTCATCGTGGTGGCGGGAGCGACGTGGACGATCGCCCGTCGAGGAGGCTCCGCGTCGGGGAGCGACGAACGCTCCGTCGCGGTGCTGCCGTTCGACAACCTGAGCGGCGACACGTCTGTCGTGCCGCTCCTGCTCGGCGTGCACGCCGAGATGGTCACCCAGCTCACGAAGATCGCCGGCCTCAAGGTCGCATCGCGGACATCGGCGCTCGAGTACCGGAGCAGCACGAAGAGCGACCGTGAGATCGCGTCGGAGCTCGGCGTGCTCACGCTGTTGCGGGGATCGATCCAGCGCTCCGGCAGCCAGGTGCGCTTCGCGGTGTCGCTCGCCGACGCCCCACAGGGAAAGGAGCTCTGGGCGGAAAGCTACGACCGCCCGTACACGGCGGAGAATCTCTTCGAGGTACAGGGCGACATCGCCCGTCAGGTGGCGGCTGCGCTCCGCATTCAGCTCAGCACCCAACAACAACAGCAGCTGGCGCGAGCGCCAACGACGAACGTGGCGGCACTGGATGCGTACTACCGTGGGCTCCTCGCCTGGACCGATCGAAGCTCGGGGGAGAAGGACACGCTCGCCGTCCATCATCTCGAGCGCGCGGTGGAGCTGGATACGTCGTTCGTCGCCGCATGGGGCCTACTGGCGCAGGCTCGCAGCTGGCTGATCCGCCGGGGCCTCGAGAGCGACACGCTGTGGGCGTGGGCAGCGGTGCAGCACGCGCAGCGCCTCGCGCCCGCGTCGCTCGAGGCCGCCGTCGCGCAGGGATACTACCGCTACTATGCCCACGGAGACTTCGCGGGCGCGCTCCAGGATCTCTCGACGGCGGCGCGTATCACGCCCAACTCCAGCGAACTGCTCTACGCCATTGCGCTGCTGGATCGTCGGGTCGGTCGCTGGGACGATGCCGTCACTCACATCCGACGCGCCATCGAGCTCGATCCTCGCAACGGGCTGCTGTCGTACGTGCTCGGCGAGACGTACACGCTCATGCGGCGGTTCGCGGAAGCGAAGGCTGCGCTCGACCATGCACTCGAGCTGGCGCCCGAATCGCAGCAGGCGCACACCCAGGCGGTGCTCCTTCGCCTGGCGATGGGCGATACGGCAGGAGCACGCGCCGAGCTTCGTCGTGCGACGAACATCCTGTCGGACCGAGTCATCCGCGGCTTCGAGGCGGAGCTCGCGTATTTCGGCGGCGACTATCCGCTCGCGATGCGCAACTTCGCGACGCAACCGCCGGAGTTCATCGCGACGTTTCCGCATCGAAGCCTCTACCTCGCTCTCATCGCCGCGGCGTCGGGCGACTCGGCGCTCGCGCGTGCACACGCCGACACGCTGCTGCGCCTCGGTGCCGCGGAGCTGGAGGCGCGGCGCGCGGCCGGCGGCGTGGACCCATTCCGCCGCCAGCCCCTCATCGAATCGCAGATGGCGGTCGGCCTGGCGATCCGGGGGGAGCGCGACAGGGCCGTGCAGCTCGTCGAGCGCGCGGTGAGCCAGTTCGGCATGGAGGTGGACGCAGTCGACGGCGCAGCGCAGCGGCAGTACCTCGCGATGACCTACATGCTGGTGGGGCGGCGAGCGGACGCCATCACGACGCTCCGAGCGCTCCTCGCCGTGCCGAGTCCGGTGACGACGCAGCTGCTCCGGCTCGATCCAACGTACCGGTCACTGCGCGGCGAGCCGGCATTCCAGCAACTGCTCGCGACGGATCACTAGTCCGCCGCGTCGCGACTCTCCGCGCGCACCGGCACTTTCGGCGGGATCCTTTCCTCGAGCGCGTGCACGGGGATCACCATCAAGCCGTGCAGGCGCCAGTCGAGCTGCTCGAGCCGCGCGGCGAGCTTCCCGATCTCGTCGACGAGGTCGTCCGCGCTCATCGAGTCGCTGCGTGGCACGATGAACACCTCGCCTGTGACGGTGTGTCCGTGCTCGCGCAGCCGCGACGCCGCGTCCTTCACCCACGGGAGCTGCCGCGCCTCGTCGCGCAATCGCTTCGGCAGCGGCTCGAGCTTGCGCTTGCCGAGCTCGGTGGGACTCTCGTCCATCATGTCGCCGATCACCTGGCGGATGTTCTTCCATCCGTCGCGCACGATCTCGATGGAGATGAACGCCGCGGCCGCCGCGTCGCCCCACCACAGGCCGAAGGCGACGAGGGTGATGCCGAGGATCGCCGCGGCTTCCGAGAGCCACTCCGCGCGGTTCATGTCCGCCTCGGCGCGGAGCGCCTTGCTGTGCA
>DATFOL010000359.1:0-9807 GCA_035265545.1 Gemmatimonadaceae bacterium
CCGGCATCGCCGCTCCGAGCTCGCTCCACACCATCCCGTCGCAGATGACGATCACCAGCGCGACGATCCAGCCGAGCAGCGCCTGGGGTCCGCCGAGCGCGGACATGAGCAGCGGGATCGTGATGAACGGACCCGCGCCCAGCATGTTCGTCATGTTGAGCGCGGTGGCGGGCACGAGGCCGAACCGTCGCTCGAGCGTCGGAGGCGTGGCCGTCGACGTCGCCGCGTCGTGGAGTGGTGGAATCGGCGCGCTCATCGGTGGCGAACTTCCGCTCGCGCACGCGCGGCCGCAAGCTTCCGCAGGAAGGATCGGGCGTCGCGTTCCTTACAGCGGGGGATATATTTGACCCCTCCTCCCGGCATCCTCGAAGCAGACCACTCATGACGAAGCCCGTCATCCTCGCCGTCGACGACGATCCCGCCGTCCTCGGGGCGATCGAGCGCGACCTGCGCCGCGAATATCGGCCGGAGTACCGCGTGATGAAGGCGCAGTCCGGTGCCGAGGGACTCGACGTCGCCACCGAGCTCGCCAAGCGCAACACGCCGATCGCCCTCTTCCTGGTCGACCAGCGCATGCCCGTGATGTCGGGCACCGAGCTGCTGCGCGAGGCGATGAAGCTGCACCCTACGTCGCGCAAGGTGATGCTCACGGCGTACGCCGACACCGACGCCGCCATCGCGGGGATCAACGAGATCGGGCTCGACCACTACCTCATGAAGCCGTGGGATCCGCCGGAGCAGCGGCTGTACCCCGTGCTCAACGATCTCCTCGGCGAGTGGAAGGCGCGCACGACGCCGACCTTCGAGGGGATCCGCGTGCTCGGCGCGCAGTGGTCGCCGCAGTCGTTCGAGGCGAAGGAGTTCCTGTCGCGGAACCGCGTCCCGTACGAGTGGACGGACCTGGAGGAGGACGCCGCGGCGCGTGCGCTCGTCGAGTCGCTCACGGGCGGCGACCTCACGAGGCTGCCGGTGATCGTCTTTCCCGACGGCTCGAATCTCGTCGCGCCGACCAGCGCGGCGCTCGCGGAGCATGCCGGTCTCCAGACCCACGGCACCCGTCCCTTCTACGACGTGGTGGTCGTCGGCGGCGGACCGGCCGGCCTGGCGAACGCGGTATACGCCGCGTCGGAAGGGCTGCGCACGGTGCTCGTCGAGTCCCACGCCGCCGGCGGTCAGGCCGGCACGAGCTCGATGATCGAGAACTATCTCGGCTTCCCCGCGGGCGTCACGGGCGCCGACCTCGCACAGCGCGCCACCATGCAGGCGAAGAAGTTCGGCGCCGAGCTGCTCACCGGGCAGCAGGTCGTCGGCCTGCGCCGCGAGGACCCGTACCGCGTCGTCGTGCTCGGCGACGGCACCGAGCTCACCGCGTACACCGTCGTCATCACCACCGGGATGAGCGCGCGCACGCTGGAGGCGCCGGGCGTCGAGGCGCTGCACAGCCGCGGCGTTTACTACGGCGCCGCGATGACCGAGGCAGCGCGCATCCGCGATCGGGACATCTGCGTGGTGGGCGGCGCGAACTCCGCCGGCCAGGGCGCGCTCTTCTTCTCGCGCTACGCCCGACGGATCGCCATGCTGATCCGCGCGAACGATCTCCAGCCGATGATGTCGCACTACCTCGCCGAGCGGATCCGCGCGATCCCCAACATCGACGTCCTGTGCGGCGTGGAGGTGGACCACGTGACGGGCAACGGCTCGCTCGAGACGGTCGTGGTGAAGCGGGCCGAGTCGGGCGAGCAGCACACGATCCCGTGCGCCGCGATGTTCATCTTCATCGGCGTGCGTCCACACACCGAGGCGTTCGCCGGCATCCTCGAGCGCGATGAGGCGGGATTCATCATCACCGGCACCGACCTCCCGCGCGAACACGGACGGCCGCGTGGTTGGACGCTCGAGCGCGACCCGTTCATGTTCGAGACGAACGTGCCTGGAGTATTCGCCGCGGGCGACGTCCGCTCGGGCGCCAATCGTCGCGTCGCCGCCGCCGTCGGCGAGGGCTCGGCGGCGATCTATTCGGTTCACCGCTACCTGCGAACGGTATGACGCTTCCGGGCTTCGCCACCGATACGCCCGTCCTGGCGCGCCTCGCGCACCATCGCGCGATCGGCCATGCGCCGGCCGCCGAGCACGTGTGGCTCGCTCAGCACGGCGAACGGGTCACCTATCCGATGGGCCATGTGGTGACCGCGAAGGGCGTCCACGCCAAGAACCTGCTGATCGTCTTCGAGGGACTCCTCGTGATCCGCGCCGATCTCGGCGCCGGCTCGCACAAGATCTTCGAGTGGGGCGCCGGCGACCTCGGTGGCGCGATGCCCTACTCGCGTGGTGCGACGCCCCCGAACGACGTCCTCGCCGAGGCGCCGACCGAAGCGCTGACGCTGCCGGAGGAATGCTTCACGGAGCTCACGCGCGAATGCCCGGTCGTCACGGCGGCGGTGGTGCACGCCATGCTCGACCGTGCGCGCCGGTTCACGACGAGCGATCTGCACGCGGAGAAGCTCAAGTCGCTCGGCAAGCTCGCGGCGGGACTCGCGCACGAGCTGAACAACCCGGCGTCGGCCGTGGTGCGCAGCGCCAAGCTGCTCATGGAAGGGCTGGCCAGCGCCGAGGAAGCGTCGCGCATCCTCGCCGGTGCGGGGCTCTCCGAGGAGCAGTTCGCGGCGATCGACCGCGCGCGCGCACTGACCGAGGCGTCGCTGCAGGCCGCTCCGCGCTCGCCGATCGAGCGCGCCGACCGGGAGGACGAGCTGACCGACTGGCTCGCCGATCACAGCGCCACCCAGGAGTATGCCATCCCGCTCGCCGACACCGGCGTTACGCCCACCGCGCTCGACGACCTGGCCGAGCAGCTCAGCGGCGAGGCGCTCGAGGCCGCGCTGGGCTGGATCTCGGCCTGCACGCTCGTGCGCGCGCTGGCCGCGGAGATCGAGAGCGCGTCGCTTCGCATCCACGACCTCGTGGCCGCGGTGAAGGGCTTCTCGTACATGGATCACGCGCCTTCCCCGGAGCCGGTCGACATTCGCCGCGGGCTCGCCGACACCCTCACGATGCTCGGCTCGAAGACGAAGGCCAAGCACATCAACGTGACGATGTCGTTCCCCGACGATCTACCGGACGTGCACGCGGTGGGCGCCGAGCTGAATCAGGTATGGATGAATCTGATCGACAACGCGATCGACGCGGTCGATCCCGGTGGCCGGATCGACGTGATCGGATCAGCGGAGCGCGACTGCGTCATCGTGAAGATCATCGACGACGGTCCGGGAATCCCGCCGGAGGTCAAGAGTCGCATGTGGGATCAGTTCTTCACCACGAAGGGCGTCGGCAACGGGAGCGGGCTCGGCCTCGACATCGTTCGTCGTCTGCTGCAGCGCCACGACGCGGCGATAGACGTCGACTCCGTGCCGGGCCGGACGGAGTTCCAGGTCCGGCTGCACGTCGCGCGGTGAGCGGCACGCGCTCTCGCGTGCGAAGCGGGCCGCGACGCCGGACGCTCGCCGCGCTCCTGGTCTGCGCGGTGGCCGTCGCGCCCGCGCGTGCGACCGACGATCGGCCGAGCGACTGGATCGATCCCGACACCGGCCATCGCGTGATCCGCCTGTCGACCGAGCCTGGCAGCACCACGCTCTACTTCCACGACAACGCCTACACCTCCGACGGCGATCGGTACGTCTTCAACAGCCCGAGCGGGATCATGCTCGTGGACGTGACGACGCTCGGGACAGCGCCGCCGAAGGCAGAGCTCATCGTGCCGCGCGCGGGCGGGACCTTCATGGCGCGCCGCACACGCGAGGTCTATTTCGCGCAGCGGACGCCCGGTGCGCCGCGAGGCGCGGGCGGCGAGGTGTACGCCTACAACGTCGACTCGCGGCAGACGCGTCGGGTTCCCTATGCAACGCGGACGCTGATCAACGCCGACGAGAGCTACACCGTATCGCCGATCGTCGCGGAGGATCCGTCCGGGAAGACCGTTCGGCCGCCACGGCGCGAGCCACGTCCGCAGGTCCAGCGGATGTTCCCCGGCAAGACCATGGTGGACCTCAGCCCGGAACAGCAGTACGCGGTCACGAAGGAGGAGGGTCTGGCACGCCGCGCGCTGAACCCGGAGGGGATGGCATTCGTCGTCACGAGCCTGAAGTCCGGGAAGGCTGACACCGTCGGGTACCAGTACGGATGGTTGAACCACATGCAGTTCAACCCGAAGGATCCGGGGCTGCTCCTCTACTGCCACGAGGGGACGTGGCACGAGGTCGACCGCATCTGGACGATCCGCACCGACGGGTCCGAGATGACCCTGCGCCACCGGCGCGCGATGGACATGGAGATCGCCGGCCACGAATTCTGGAGCTGGGACGGCCGCACGATCTGGTACGATCTGCAGACGCCGCGCAGCCAGGTGTTCTGGATCGCCGGCGTCGAGATCGAAACGGGGAAGCGGACGCAGTACAGGATCGACCGTGACGCATGGTCGGTGCACTACAACGTGTCGCGCGACGACTCGCTCTTCATGGGCGACGGCGGCGACGAGACCCAGGTCGCGTTCGCGCCGAACGGCCGGTGGATCAACCTGTTCACCGTGCAGCGCGACGGAACGCTCCGGCGCGAGAGGCTGGTGAACATGGCGAAGCACAACTACGTGACCGGCCGCGGCGGCGTGGAGCCGAACGGGTCGATCACGCCCGACAAGCGGTGGGTGATCTTCACCGGCAACTTCGACGGCGCGCGCCACGTGTACGCCGTGTCCACGGCGAAGGTGCGCTGACCAATCGCTGTGTGCGCTGGTGTCAGCGCGCCCAGGCGGGATTCAGCGTCAGCGTTGCGGCGAGCTGGCGGATGGCCGTACCGTCGGCGCGCATCACGTAGAGTCCATCTCCCGCTCCCCGACCGGAGATGAAGAGCAACTCGGTTCCGTCGGGCGACCACACCTGCATGCCGTCGTAGCCGGGTGTGGCGGTGAGCCGCGTGCGCGCGCGATCGGCCACGCGTACGACCTCGAAGTCGTACTCCTTGCCGCGGACGCTCTGAAACGTGATCCGTGATCCGTCCGGCGACCACTTCGGCTCGTCGTCGTCGGCGGGATCGTCGGTGAGCCGCTCCAGACCGCTTCCCTCGGGATTCACGAGATACAGCTCCTTATTGCCGTCGCGCGTCGATCGGAAGGCGATGCGGGACCCGTCGGGCGACCACGCCGGACGATCGTCGACTCCCGGATCCGAGGTGAGGCGTCTGACGTTCCGGCCGTCGGCATCCATCACGTAGATCTCCCGGTTGCCGTCGCGCGCCGAGCTGAAGACGATGCGTCGCCCGTCCGGCGACCACTCGGGGTTGCGATCGTCGTCGGCGTCGCCTGTCCGCGAGAGTCGCACCTCCCCGCTCCCGTCGGCGCGCGCGACGAGGATGGCGCCCTTTCCGCCATGCGAGGTTTCGTAGACGATGCGCGAGCCGTCGGGGGACCAGCCGCGGTTACTCTTCGCGGCGAGCCGCGTGCCGATCCGCTTCGGATCTGTCCCATCGGCCCGCATCACCCACAGCTCCCACCCGCCCTCACGCTGCGAGCCGTAGGCGATTCGCGACCCATCGGGGGACCAGAGCGGGAAGCGATCCTGGAGTCGGTCCGTCGTGAGCCGCTTCACATTCGATCCGTCGGCGTCGGCCGCATAGATCTCCCAGTGTCCGTCGCGCTTGGAGGCGAAGGCGATGCGCGAGGCGCGAGGGCTCGCGACATGGCGCTCGCCGAGCAGGCGCGCTTCGACGGCCGGTGCGACGAGCGCGAGGCCGCTGATCACCCACGCGATGCCAATCAGGACTCGAGAGGACGTGCGCATGCTGGCTCCGGGTGCGTGAGTGCGCGGGTGCGCGGGTGCGTGCGTCGAGTCGGCGTGGCACGGCGAGCGCTGCAATCGCGTCGATCTTGGTTCGATGCCGTCCGGGCGGCTGGTGCGTAGTCGACGCTTGAACATCCTTGCATCTTGACCCTCTGGCGAGTTCGACCTAGCGTCGTCGCGCCGCCATTCTCGCCGTCGATCCCCCCGACATCAACCGAGAGGCACCATGCTCCTTCCCATCCTCACCGTCCTCGCCGGCGGTCTCGCCGCCCTCGTCGGCTATGCCGCCACTCGGCCGGCCGACTTCCGCATCCAGCGTCGCGCACGGATCGCCGCGCCACCGAGCCGGATCGTTCCTCATCTGGACGATTTTCGCGCCTGGGCAGCGTGGTCGCCGTGGGAGAAGCTCGACCCGGCGATGAAGCGGGAGTACGGCGGACCGGCGCGCGGCGTCGGCGCGACGTACGCCTGGGACGGCAACAAGAAGGCGGGTGCTGGGCGCATGCAGATCACCCGCGCCGATGAGGAGCGCGTGGTCACGTCCCTGGATTTCACCCGCCCGATGCGCACGTCGAACGTCGCCGAATTCGCCCTCGCTCCGCAGGATGGAGGCACCGAGGTGACATGGACCATGACCGGCTCGAACGACCTGATGGGAAAGCTGTTCGGGGTGTTCGTGAACATGGATCAGCTGGTCGGCCGCGACTTCGAGACTGGCCTCGCCAACCTGAGGAGCGTCAGCGAGCGGTCGTCGAGCTCCGCTGGAGTCGCGTCGTGAGGTGTCGCTTCACGTCGGGCCACTCCGCGAGGAGAATGCTGTAGATGTAGGTGTCGCGCGCCGTACCGTCGCGGCGGGGGTGATGATGCCGGATCACCCCGTCGCACTTCGCGCCGATTCCCTCGATCGCGCGCTGCGAGCGGAAGTTGAAGTTGTCGGTGCGGAGCCCGACCACCTCGCATCCCACCGTCTCGAACGCGTGGGTGAGCAACAGCAGCTTGCACGCCGAATTCACGTGGCTGCGCTGCCAACGCTGCGCGTAGAACGTGTAGCCGATCTCCACGCGATCCACGGCGGGAACGATGTCGTGATAGCGCGTGCTGCCGATGACGTCGCCCGACGCGGCGTCGCGCACCGCCCACGGCAACATGTGGCCCGCCGCCATCCCCCCGTTCGCGGTCGCGATGTACTGCGCGACCTCGTCGGGCGCGGGAACGGAGGTGTACCACAGCTCATGGAGCCGGCCATCGGTCGCGGCGTCGCGGAGGCCGGCCTCGTGCTCGAGGGCGAGCGGCTCGAGCCGCACGCCATGGCCTTCGAGCGTGACGGGGGTGAGCGAGATCACGGCGGCACGAGCGTACCGGAGATCGGCTTCCCCGTCGGGCGCTCGGCGCGCTTGTACAGGTACGCCATCTTCACCGACCGCGCTCCCTGTGCGTCGCAGACGGCATACGACCCGCCCTCGTAGCACGTCGCGCCGGCCACGTCGCCGCGCTTGTTGACGGCGTAATACTCGAGGTCGAAATACGGCCGCCCGCGCTCGTTCAGCAGCCGCTTCTCGGTCATCGCGATCACGCGCTCCATGACCTTCATCAGCGCCGCCTCGGGTGTCATCCCTTGGCGCATGAACTCCACCGCGAGGAAGGCGCCGCACACCTTGATGTTCGCCTCGCCCCGTCCGGTCGAGCCGGCAGCGCCGACCTCGTTGTCGCAGTACTGCCCCGCCCCGATGATCGGGCTGTCACCGATGCGGCCGGGAATCTTCCACGAGAGCCCCGACGTGGACGTGCACGACGCGATGTCTCCGCTCGCCGTGACGGTGTTGATGTTCACCGTGCCGTAGCTGTAGGGGACGCCACGCTCGTCGAAGTAGAGATGCGAGCCCGGCGCGCGCTCGTGCGATGGGAAACCGGACGGACGACGCGAGCTCCGCGGCGGTGCGGTCGGCTTGGCGATCTTCACGTCGTCCTTGTGATCGAGCCAGTTGTCGTCCGCGTTGAGATTCGCCTTCCAGCGCAGGTAGTACTGCCGGCTCTTCTCGGTGAGCAGGTTCTGCGGCGTGAAGCCCATCTCGAGGGCGAACCGCCGCGCGCCCGGTCCCACGAGCATGACGTGGTCGGTGTAATCCATCACCGCCTTCGCCACGAGCGACGGTGTGGCGATGTCCTCCAGCGACGCGACCGAGCCGGCACGCTTGGTCGGCCCGTGCATCACGCTCGCGTCGAGCTGCACGACGCCATCCGCGTTCGGTAGGCCCCCGAGACCGACCGACTGGTCTTCGGGGTCGAGCTCCTGGATGTTCGCGCCGGCGATCGCCGCGTCGAGCGGGTCGGCGCCCTTGGCCAGCATGTCGTAGGCGATCTTCACGCCGCGCAGCGCGTTGTCGCTCGCCACGACGACTGGCCGGCCGGCGAGCGTCGCGGGCGGCCGCTGCTCGGTGTTTTCGAGGATGCGCGTGAACGACGGCCCGGCGCGCGGAGGGAGGACGAGCCCCGCCGCCGCGGCGGCGCCGGTGGTGAGGAAATCGCGGCGAGTTGTGGACATGCGCCCAATATGTGCTCACGCGAGCGTGCCGCGTAAGCATACGACGTTCGCCGCGCTCAGAGGGTGAACGCGACGCCGAACCGCCCGGTGACCTGGTGCTCCTGGGTGCGCACGTACCCGGATCGGACTTCGAGATGCAGGGAGATCGGCGACTGCGGCTCGAGCTTGTAGTACAAGCCCGCCATGTACTCCAGCCCCAGCAATGCGCCCTTCGGCGCGTCCCTCGACACCCAGTTCGCGCTCACGCTTCCACCCGCGTACGGCGTGAGCGGGCTGTCGCCGCCGGGCTGCACGTTCACGTCGAGCCCCACGGAGGTCGTGCTCGGCCCCGAGTTGCTCTGTTGCATCCAGTCCACGCCGAGCGAAGGGCTCAACCGCACCAGCTGCTCCTCACTTCCGAGCGTCAGCTGGTACTGTGCTCCCGCGCCCCAGACGTCCGTGGGAGTCACCGTGGTGCGCGCGTAGCTCCCATGCACCTCGATTTGGGACTCCTGTGCACTGGCCGATTGCGTCAGGACGACGAGAGCGAGTAACGTGGCGACCCCGAGCGTACTCCGTTGCATATCACCTCCTGAGTCAGTGGTTGCGTATCGAGCGCGATCGATGAGCCGGGGCGCAAACGGCCGGCCAGCCGGGCCTCCAGCGTCACTTTGCGACTGGAGTGGCCACCCCATGCGGGCGAGATTCGTCGCATGACGATCCTCATCGAAGCCGCGGTCGAGTCGCTCGACGACGCGTTGGCCGCCGTTCACGGTGGCGCGCATCGCCTCGAGATCTGCGCCGACCTCGACGCGGGCGGGACGACGCCCACGCGCGAGGTGATCGAGAGCGTGCTGGCGCACGTGACGCTGCCGGTGCTGGTGATGATCCGCCCGCGTGCCGGCGACTTCGTGTACTCGCCCGGCGAGCTGGATCGCATGGCGGAGCACATCGACACCGCGCTCGCGCTCGGAGCTTCCGGCGTGGTGTTCGGCACGCTCGACGCGCGGCGACGCGTCGATATCGCCGCAGCGCGGCGTCTCGTCACCGCGACGCCGGGGAAGCCCGTCACCTTTCACCGCGCGATCGACGACACTCTCGATCCCCTCGCCGCCGTCGACGACGTCATGAGCATCGGCGTGACGCGGGTGCTGTCATCCGGAGGCGCGACGACGGCGCTCGACGGCGCGGAGGCGCTGCG
This sequence comes from Gemmatimonadaceae bacterium, assembly GCA_035265545.1. GTDB lineage: Bacteria > Gemmatimonadota > Gemmatimonadetes > Gemmatimonadales > Gemmatimonadaceae > AG11. Next base: position 9,551 of record DATFOL010000359.1, read on the forward strand.
CGCCATGGTCGAGCGAGCCGGAACGACCTTGTCGATCGTGGCGGGAGGCGGCGTCCGCGCGTCGAACGTCGCCGAGCTCGTTCGCCGGAGTGGCGTGCTGGAAGTGCACGCCCGTTGCGCGGGCGACGCCGCGCGCATCGCGGGCATCGCCCGCGCCGTCGCGCCGCTCGCCCAGGCGCGCGAGCGGCGCCCTACCGCCCCATGATCTTCTTCTGGTTCGCCAGGATCTTTCGCTGGTTGGCGAGCAGCTCGCGCTG
>DATFOL010000360.1:0-15824 GCA_035265545.1 Gemmatimonadaceae bacterium
GTTGTAGATCCCGCCGACGCCCTCCTTGTCGCCCGCATACCAGTTCTGCACGGTCGAGTACTTGATCGTCGCATCCTTCAGGGCGACGAGCTCCACCACCGCCGCGTGCAGCTGGTTCGTCGAGCGCTTCGGCGCCGTGCAGCCCTCGAGGTAGCTCACGTACGAGCCCTCGTCCGCCACGATCAGCGTCCGCTCGAACTGCCCGGTTCCCTCGGCGTTGATGCGGAAGTACGTCGACAGCTCCATCGGGCAGCGCACCCCTTTGGGCACGTACACGAACGAGCCGTCGCTGAACACCGCGGCGTTGAGCGCCGCGAAGAAGTTGTCCGAGTGCGGCACCACGGAGCCGAGATACTTCCGCACGAGCTCGGGATGCTCCTTCACCGCCTCGCCGAGCGAGCAGAAGATGATCCCGTGCGCCTTGAGCTCCTCCTTCATCGTCGTACCGACGCTGACGGAGTCGAAGATCGCGTCCACCGCCACGCCCGAGAGAAACTTCTGCTCGTTGAGCGGGATCCCGAGCTTCTCGTAGGTCTTGAGGAGCTCGGGATCGACGTCGTCCAGCGACTGCAGCGGCTTCACCGAGCGGGGCGCCGAGTAGTACGACTGTGACTGATAGTCGAGCGGACCATATGTGACGTTCGGCCAGTGCGGCTCCTTCATCGTGAGCCACCGGCGGTACGCCTTGAGCCGCCAGTCGAGCAGCCAGTCGGGTTCGCCTTTCTTTCCTGAGATCAGACGGATGACGGCCTCGCTCAGACCGGGCGGAAGCGTATCCGTCTCGACGTCCGTGACGAAGCCGTACTGGTACTCTCGATTGACGAGGGTCTCGATCGACGAGCTCATGACAGCGGTTCTCCCGACGGTGTAGGGCTGTCATCGCCGCGTGCGCAACGCGCTTCGGTCGTCGCACTGGGCGGCAACGTCACGCACCGGCGAACGGACGGCGATACAAGAGTAACGTACTCGGTTTTCATCCCGGAGTCAAATGGTCTGGATTTGATCTAACGCTATGTGAGGCAAAGCATTAACTCACTTTCGTGCCGTATGGTTCCGGGGTCGCCCTTCACGATCTCCCAGCCAGCCGATCATGTCCTCCAAACAGCCCATCTCCCGCTCCTCCGCCGAGCACTACCACTGGGGCGGTGCATGCGACGGACGGCATCTCCTGCGTGACGCGCACCTCAGCGTCATCGAGGAGCGCATGCCGCCCGCCACGAGAGAGGAGCGACACCGTGTCGTGTCCGCTCCGCCGAGCCACGGCGATCGCCTCACCGGCGACAACGGAATGCGGCAGGCTCGCTGAGCACACGCGACGGGTCACCGTGCCGCGCGCGTGATCGTTGCACAGGGCCGCGCAGGCCCCTCTCGTGCTCGGCATCTGATGCTGGCTCCGGCCGCTCGCGCCCCACTTCTGGCACCACTCGATGAGTCATTTCTTCCTGCGCGACTTCTCCGCCGGACTGATCGCCACGCTGCTGCTCGGCGGGCTGCTCGTCGCTCCGGGCTACCTGATCGGCTGGGCAACCGACGTCTGGCGCTTCCGTTCCAGGAGCACGGCGACCCGCGCGGCCGCCTCCCTCGTGCTCTCGATCGCCGTGGTGCCGTGCGCGACGTTTCTCGTCGCGCGCGTCACGACACTCGAGGTAGCGGCGACACTGCTGGTCCTCGTCGCCGCCATGGGCGTGGTCGCCGCCATCCGCGGGCGAGTCGGCCTCGACGTCGGGCAGGCGCTCGCTGATCCACTCATGCGCCGCGCGCTTCTCGTGGGCGCCGCGTGGGCCGTGCTGGTGCTCCTGCTCCTGAGCGATCTACAGGTCGGCCGCTCGATCTACCCGAACCTCGTGGCGTACGACTACGCCAAGCACATCTCCGTGACCGACGCGGTACGACGCACCGGCGTGCCGCCGCTCAACCCGAGCTTCCAGCTCGGGGAGGGCGTCGTGTTGTACTACTACTACCTCTGGTTCCTGGTCTGCAGCCTGGCGGACCTGATCGGCGGGCCGCTCATCGGCCCACGCGGCGCGGTGTTCGGTGGCACGGTCGTCGTCGGCCTCGCGCTGATGAGCATCGTCGCGCTCTACGTGCGGCTTCTCTTCCGAGAGGACGCACCGGTCGAGGAGCGACGACGCGCCATGTGGATCACGGTGGCACTGCTGGTCGTCGGCGGGCTGGACATCACCCTCATGCCCTACGAGCTCGCTCACGGCGCTCGCCTCCCTCTCAGCGTCGACTGGTTGAACGAGCAGGTCACCATGTGGACGAATTCGGCGCTGTGGGTGCCTCATCATGTGGCCGCCTTCGTCGCGGGGTTGACCGCGTTCCTCGTTCTGCTCGACGCGCCGCGGCATTCCGCTCGGGGGCGCGCCGCGCTCGTCGTGATTGCGGGAGCGGCGATCGCGTCGGGGGCGGGGATGTCGATCTGGGTGACCTTCACCTTCGCTGTCTTCTGGGTGCTCTGGGTGCTGGTCAGCCTCGCGCACCGACGCCCCCTCGATGCGTCGCTCGCCGTGGCTGCCGGCTGCATCGGCCTGCTCGCCGCCGCGCCGTTCGTGTGGGACCTGTCCCGTGCGAGCCTGATGCATTCGGCGCCGATCGCCTTCGGCGTCCGCGGATTCGACCCGCTGGACGACTATCTCGATGCGAGCGGGGCAGGAGAGCGGCGCCGCCAAGCCTACCGGCTGGCCGCGCTGCCGTTGAACTACGCCTTCGAGCTCGGCTTCTTCGCCATCGCGAGCGCAGGCTACTGGTGGCGGCGTCGCCGCGGCGGGACGCTCGATCGAGGCGAGGTGGGCGTCGTCCTGCTCGCGGTCGCGGGTCTGCTCATCGGTTCATTCGTACGATCAGCCATCCGCAGCAACGATCTCGGCTGGCGCGCGCTGCTGCTCGCGCAGCTCGCCGTGCTGCTCTGGAGCGGCCAATTCGTCGCGGGTCTGTTGCGCCCGCATCCATTGCGCATGTGGGGCACACCCCCGCGCACGCGAGCCAGCCGCGCGCTGCTCGCTGCTCTCTCCTTGCTTCTCGCGATCGGCCTCGCTTCCTCGCTCTACGATCTGGTGATGACGCGCATCTATCTCCTGGGCGCGCGCGCCGGTGGTCCGTGGGCGTCGTCGAAGATGTGGGGGCGCGGCGGCGCCGAGACCGCATACGATGTGCGAGAGGCCTATGAGTGGGCGGGCCGCGCCTTGCCGCCGAACGCGGTCGTGCAGGCAAACCCGAATGCCCCGGTCGGTCTCGCGTACAAGGGTGACCCGGTCGACGTGTTCGCTGGGCTCTACGGCACCCGGCAGGCCATTGCGGGCGACGCGGAGTACGGAACGCTCTACGGCGTGCCTCTCGATCTGTACAGGAACGTCGCGGACCCGATCGCCACGGTCTTCTCCGACTCCGTGCCCGTCCATGCACTCGACGTCGCACGGATGTGCCGTCGGCTTGACATACGGGCATGGTTGGTGACGGTCGCGGATTCCGCCTTCCGCGATCCGGGGAGCTGGGTGTGGCGCGAGCAGCCGTTGTTCTCGAACCGCACCACCCGCGTACTGGGATGTCCGCGGACCTCCGACTCGAGCTGACGCGTCCCTGACGTCGCGCTTCCCCTCGGTCGGCGCGCGCCGCACATTCGGCTCGGCCCCGTAACGCTCGACCGACACTCCGACTCAGTGATCCGAACGCCATCCACCCTTCTCGCTCGGCACGTCGCGACGCGATACGTGCAGCCGCTCCGCGAGGGGGGCTCCCTTCCCGCCGTCGTCGACACCGAGAATGGTGGTCTGTTCGTCGTGAAGTTCCGCGGCGCGGGACAGGGGGCAAAGGTGCTCGTCGCCGAGGTGATCGTCGGGCTGCTCGCGCAGCATCTCGACTTGCCGGTTCCCGAGCTCGCCCTCGTCGACGTGAGCGACCGATTCGGACGGAGCGAGCCCGATCCCGAGATCCAGGAGCTGCTCCGGAAGAGCCATGGCACCAACGTCGCCGCCCGGTACCTCGAGGGCGCCTTCAACTTCGACGGGGCCGCCGCCGGCGACCTCGTCGCTCCGGAGCTCGCCGCGCGGATCGTCTGGCTCGATGCCTTCACCACGAATCCGGACCGCACGCCGCACAACCCGAACATCCTGGTCTGGCAGCGGCGTCCCTGGCTCATCGACCATGGTGCCGCGCTCTACGCGCACCACGACTGGGACTCGGTGGACGACGTCCGCACCATCACGAGCTTCCCGCTCATCCGTTCGCACGTGCTCCTCGCCGGCGCGGGCAGTCTCTCCGCGGCCGATGCGGAGTGTGTGGAGCGCCTCTCGCCCGACGTGATTGTCGCGGTGGTCGATGCGGTGCCCGACGACCTGCTGCTCGATACGGCCGGCCAGCCCGCGGAGTTTGCATCCGCCGCCGAGGCGCGCGAGCGCTATCGCGGCTACCTCACTCGCCGGCTTCAGCGACCGCGCGCCTTCGCCGCCGAAGCGATCGCCGCGCAGGAGCAGGTGCGGCGCGAGCCGCCACGTCCCATCTCGGCGCGGCGATGAGCGAGCTCCGCGTCGCCTATGACTTCGCCGTGCTGCGCGTCGTACCGAGGGTGCACCTCGGCGCCTTCGTCAACGTCGGCGTCGTCGTGCACGCCCGCACGCTGGAGTTCCTCGCGCTCCGCGCGGTGACCGACGAGCGGCTGCTCGCTGCCCACGTACACGGGGTCGATTCGGAGCTCCTCGCCCGGTACTTGCGCTCGTGTGAGGCCATCTGTGCCGGCGACCCGACGGCAGGTCCAATGGCGCTCGCACCACCCTCCGAACGTTTTCACTGGCTCACCGCGCCACGCTCGGACGTGCTGCAGAGCTCACCGGTGCACGAAGGGATCTGCGACGATCCGGGCCGCGCGCTGGACACGCTGTTCGAGCAGTACGTCACCGTCGCCCATCCTGGCGAGCAGGGGGACGGATGCTAGCTTGAAAGCGATGGACGCACGATCGACCCTGATCACGGAGTTCGTCCGATGAACGAGGCTCAGCTCAAGGCTCTCCTGAGGAAGACGCAGGCCGCGGCGGCGCGTGCGAAGCCGAAGAAGAACCGCACCTACGACGCGACGCTCGATGCGACCCGGCCCCCTGCCGACGAGGCGACGGAAGCGGCGGACGCGGATGCGGCGGATCTGTTCGCCGAGATGAAGAAGCGCGAGTTCTAGCGCGCAAGGAGACAGCGACGATGTCGCGCGCGTTCGTCAACGAGGACGCCGGCGGCGGCGCACCGCGCCGCGAGTATGGTCTGCCGGCCCGCGACGATCCGGCCTACGATGCCGCGGCGGCGGAAGCGCTGCTCGAGGCCGCGCGTGCCGGTGAGACGGAGAGCGCCGAGCTGGCCACTGGGTACTACTGGGGCGAGCCGAAGCTCCGGGAGCAGGTGCAGCGCATCCTCGCGCGGGCGCGCGCTTCCGGCGACGAGCGCCTCATTCAGCTCGCCGAGCGCTGGCTCAGATGACCGACCGGCACGGGGCCGCCGCTCCCGCCGAACGGAGAGGCGGTGCCGGTCCCGTGCCTCCGATCGTCACGATCCGCGCCGACGACGGCGCGGTCGCCGAGATTCATCGTCACGGCGCGCACGTCACCTCGTGGCGCCCCGCCGGCGACGGAGAGGAGCGACTGTATCTGAGCAGCCGCTCCGGCTTCGAGGGCACCGCTGCGATTCGCGGAGGGGTGCCCGTCGTCTTCCCGCAGTTCGCCCTGGAAGGACTGCTGCCGCGCCACGGCTTCGCGCGCACCATGGCCTGGTCGCTCGGCTGCATCGCGCGCGAGGCCGACGGCGCGGCCGACGCGGAGCTCGTGCTGCGCGACAGTGCCGAGACCCGCGCGGTCTGGGACGCCACGTTCAAGGCGGTGCTCGCGGTGACGGTGATCGCGCGCCAGCTCGCGATCACGCTCCAGGTGGAGAACACGGGAGACTCGCCCTTCCACTTCACCGCGGCGCTGCACACCTACCTCCGCGTGCGCGACGTGGCGGACGCCGAGATCATCGGCCTCCGCGGCGCCTCGTATCGTGTCTCGGGAGATCGGACGCTCGTGACGGATGACGCCGACCGCCTGCGCGTGAGCGACTACCTCGATCGCGTCTACGTCGGCGCGCCACCGCGTCTCGAGCTGCGCGAGCCCGACCGGTCGATGAGCATCGAGGCGGAAGGATTCCCCGATGTCGTGGTCTGGAATCCCGGCGCGGAGCGCGCAGCGGCGATCGACGACCTCGATCCCGGCGGTGAGCGCCAATTCGTCTGCATCGAAGCGGCAGTCGTCCAGACACCGGTCACGCTCGGCGCCGGCCGACGCTGGGCCGGCACTCAGACGCTCACCGCGAGCTGACGCGTGGACGAAGCAGCGCATCCCGAGCCGGAGGCCGCACGCGACGACGCAGTGAGCGCCGCGGCAGGGCGCGATGGCCTCGCCGCGCAGCTTCGACAGCTCGAGGCGTTCGCTGCTCGATCGGTGTCGGCCGGCGAGGCGCTCCCGCCGCAAGCGCTGGAGATGATCGAGCGCCTGCGCGAGATCGTGCAGGCGCTCGACGGCCTCACCGCCAGCATGGCCGAAGAGCCCGGAGTGCCAGATGCCGGCGACGACGACTCTCCAGCGAGCGCTGCGGATGGCTCGGCGTGACGCGTGACTTCGTCGTGCGCGAAGCGAGGGATCCGGCCGACGTCGATGCCGTGCGCGCCCTCGTGCTGGCGCACGTCGGCGAGCGCGCGAGCACGCCCGGGATCGAGCACATGAAGGCCGACGCCGTGCGCTTGCCTGGACTGTACATCGCGCCGCGCGGTGCCATCTGGCTCGCGCAGGCAGGCCAGGAAGCAGTGGGCTGTGTGGCGCTGCGTCCTCTGCCGGGTAGCGTCGGCGAGGTGAAACGCATGTACGTCGCGCCCGCGTGGCGCGGCAGAGGCGTCGGCCGCGCCCTTCTCGAGACCCTCATCGAGCGCGCCCGCGCGATCGGCTACCAGGGACTTCGACTCGGCACCCTCGCCGACATGACCCAGGCGCAGGCACTCTACCAGTCGCTCGGCTTCGTCCCCATTGCGCGGTATCGGGACGACGAGATGGTGGATACGGAGTTCTACGAGCTCACGCTCGCCTGATCGAGGCCTCCGCGGAACGACGACACTACTTCAGCGTCGAGCACCGGCTCCGTTGAGTGTACGAATGCTCGCTGCGCCCCTCAGTCGGCGGGCGAGTCGCTGTCCCGCTCGAGCTCCTCGCTCACTCCGCCGTCCGCGACGTTCGCGTCGTCTCGCGGGTTGCGCCGCCGGAGATCTTCCGTCTGCTCGCGCTCGGTCGCGCCATACGACGCGCCCGACATGTCGCGACTACGACCGCCGCCCGGAGTCTGGGCGTCGGTGTCTCCCTTGTTCGATCGGTCCCGGTTCGGCGTCATTCGTCGTCTCCCGCGTCTGGTGAGTGTGCGTCATCCGAGCAACGACCATACCGAACGACACCCTAGCTGGCTGGGACGCTCACTCTCGTCAGTCGCCGTCGTGCTGCGACGACGTCCATCCCGCCTTCGCCGAGCGTGACGAGCTCGAGCCATGCATCGCGCGGCACGAGGAGTGGGGATCGATCCAGTGCCGCACCGTCGAACGCGACCAGCGTCCCCTCCGATCGCTTGCCCGTGTCGAGCAGCGCCAGCAGTGCCACGAGGGTGGTGCTCTCCGCGTCGTATGGGAGCAACAGCACTGCGCGCGCGACGGAATTCGTGAGCTGTGACATGCCGAGCCGGATCGCGGTGATCGGCGTGCCCTCCGGCCGGGTGCGCACCACCCGGGCGCTTCCGAGCTCGACGCCCGGTGGTGCCGCGACGACTACCGGAGCCGCACCGGTGTCGGTGGCCATTCGCACCAGTTCGGCCAGCCGTGGGCCATCCGTCGGGGTAGCCCGAGGAGCGGTCACCAGACCCGCGAAGGGAAAAGCGTTTGCGGTCATGTCGCGTGATCGGCCCCATAGCGGTCGTCGGACGATGGCTCTTCGGCAGCATATGCTGCGGCTGGGGCGCGTGCCACTGCCGTTGCCCAGCCGTGCGGCGACTCGTCTCTGAGCGGTCTCCCTCTCCCCGATCGATGTCCACTCGCCTGTCGCCACGACTCTTCGTTTCCCTGCTGCTCCTCGCCACCGCGGCCTGTGCCACGGATTCCCGCGCGGCGCGCGTGCCGGCGCGCGACACCGTCGCGCTCGCGATGGCGAGTGCGGCACCGCGCGCGACGGCTCTGGCGGTCCCTGTCGTGACGCTCGTCGTCCAGCAAGGCGACACGTCCGCACGGCGGGCGGCGACCAGGCTCCGCCTGCTCACCGAGGCCGAGCAGCGCGTCGCCGACGGCCTGGTGTTCGCGCCGAGCGTGACCGAGCGGTTCGTCGTGGCGGCGCGCAACAAGCGTCTGCTGGTCGACGTCGGCCGCGTGGATCTCGACGTCAAGCAGAATGCGGATGTGCTGCCGATCGTGCGCCGGGTGACCGCGCGCGTCGGCCCGCTCGCGCGCGTCACGCACGTGCGCGTGCATGGTACGTGGGGCGTGGAGACCGACTCGATCGCCGGATACGACGTATGGAACGGCCGCGTCGTGGCCGTGCTCGCGACGGGACCGGCCACCGATTCGCTGCTCAAGCGCAATGTGCCACTCATCGGCGTCGCAACCAGAGCGTTTCCCGCTGACAGCGCGTCGTCCGTGCCTGTAGCCGATACGCTCCGTGCACCCGGTAGGGCCGATCTCCCTGCGGCACCCGTGCCGCCCGCCGCCTGCGTGCGCGACAGCGTTCCCGTACCGTTCGCCGCGCGAGTCGGGGTCGTACGCGATTCGCTCGTGCGGTGGATGAGCGATTCGATCAAGCCGTCGTACGCCGGCGCCGCGAAGCTCGCCGTGCGTGGCGACACCGCGAGTGGCTGCTTCGGCGCGTGGCGCGCGATCGTCGTGGTCTCGATCCGCACACCGGCGTTCGATTGGAGCGAGGAGCGCGCGCTGCTCGTGGCGCCGGATGGCAAAGCGGTGTCGGCGCGGCTGCGCGACCTGCGGCTGCGGACGCACGAGTCGCTCCTCGCGTTCGACGCCGACGGTGACGGGATCGACGAGCTCGCGGCGCGAGGTCTCACTGCGCGGATGGGCGCTCAAAGCGTTCTCAAGCTCGATCCGACCACGCGCCGGTTCTCGCGATTCGCCTCCGGATTCGCCTGGGAGACGCGCTGACGGAGGGGGACGCTCAGCCGTTTCGGCGCGCTCGCGCAGCCCGAGTGCCGTCGCACCACCGGTCCAGAGCCAGAGCGCGTAGACGACCTCCGTCTCGAGGTACTCCGGCCGGGGCTCGATGAAGCGGGTGCCTGATCTGCCGGTGCACGAAGATCCCTTCCGGAGGGCTGCCCGCCCATGGATGGACCGGCGTGAGCACCAGAAGGTGCGGCCGGCGTCGAGTCATATGTCGGAGTCGGGCATTACGGAACGGTCTCGATGTCGAGGAGATTGATGAACCATGCAGGCGCCACTCGGAGTCGACCCTCCCCGCCAGTCCACTCTGCGTGACCGCTATCTGGCGGGCGCCAGCTTCGATGAGCTACTCGACTCCGTCGAGAAGAACGTCGAGCTGTGGACGGCCGTGTGGCGTCACGCGCGTGTGGAGGAGGAATATGTTCGCCGCGTCACGGCGCTTCCCGGACGGTGGCATCTGCTCGTCCTCAGCGAGGACTGGTGTGGTGATGCCGTCAACACGGTGCCCGTGCTGGCGAAGCTGGTCGAGAGCACGCCGAACACCGACCTGCGCGTGCTGGGGCGCGAGGCGAACCCCGATCTCATGGACTCGCACCTCACCGGCTCGTCGCGCTCGATCCCTGTAGTGATCGTGCTCGACGACGCGTTCGAGGAGCGAGGCTGGTGGGGTCCTCGCCCGACCGTTTTGCAGCATTGGGCGTCGGGGCAGGGCCAGCTGCTCGAGAAGACGGCGCGCTATCGCGAGGCGCGCACCTGGTACGCGCGGGACCGGGGACGCACGACGCTCGAGGAGGTCGTCTCGATGATGGAGCGCGCCGCGGTGGCGGACGCCGAGCGGGCGCGATGACGGACGCACGAAGGGGCAGCGTCGCACGCGACGCTGCCCCTTCGTGGTGCGAGGAAGGTTCAGCGACCTTCCCGCACGTCCCTACCGGAGTGTTTCGGTTACTGCTCGAGCGAGGCGGTCACGCGTGCGGCATCCGCGTTGGCGGGCGACTCGATGACGAACACCACGCGGCGGTTGAGCTCAGCGCCCGGCTGGTCGCCCGACGCGCCACGGGTCACCTGGCGGGTCTCGCCGTAGCCCACGGTGTTGATGAGCGACGCATCGAGGCCCTTGCTCGAGACGTAGGCCTTGACGGCCTCGGCGCGACGCTGCGAGAGCCCGACGTTGTAGCGGCTGGTGCCGGCCGGATCGGCGAAGCCTTCGACCGTCACCTTGGCGCCCGCGTAGTGCTTGGAGACGATGTTCGCGAAGCGATCGAGCGCCGCGGAGTCCTCGGTGCGAACCGTCGCGTCGTTGAACGCGAAGTGCACCGGGAAGGCGAACTGCAGACCCTGCGCGATCTCCGTGATCTTCGCGCCGAACTCGGTGCGGAGCGTCTGGATGTCGGTGCGCAGCGTCGCCAGCTCGGCCTTCGTCGCATCGTCGGCCTGCACGCGCGCCGTGCGCTCGGAGTCGAGCGCCGCGCTCTGCGCTACCGCCTGCGCGTCCACCCGCTTGTTGACGTAGCCCTTCGTCGCGCAGGCTGACAGGGAGAACATACCAGCGGCGCACAACGTCAGCGTTCTCATCGGGAATTTCATGGTTTACTCCGGGTTTGGGGATGGAAATCTGCTCGGCGGGAACGCGAGAACTGTTCCTGACCGGGAGGTTAGCACGCCCAGACGCATTTTGCAACTCAAAGTGCGACAAAGACTTGCATATCGCACTAAGAGAACTTGGATCACACCAGCTTTGTGATTCATCTCACGCTGCTAGTGTGAGGCGCTCGACGAAGCCGATCCGGCGGCTCTAAAATGGGTGTCGGTTGGGTGCTTATAGGTCGTCTTGTGCACGTATGTGGCGAACGCGGCCGAACCGACGGCCAGCAGAACGATGAACAGGGCGACGCCCCAACCTTCCTGTTTGAACGGGACGTGGCGATCGACGTGCGGGCGCGCGTTGGAGTCGTGCATGAAGGCTCCGGTTGAAATGGTGATGCTCAAAGCTACCCCGATCTCCGCGAGGTGGCAGGCCACACGGACCATGGTCCACCGCGCATGCGGCCAGCAAGTTGCGCCGCGCAACAGGCGATTGCTCGTTCGCACGTCATCTCCGTCACCGCTTCCCACCGCGCATGTCCACCACGCCGCAGGATCACTCCGAGTCCGTCCCGCTCCGCACGTTCGGCCGCACTGGTGAGCGCGTCTCCGCGCTCGGACTCGGCGGATACCATCTCGGCGAGATCGGCGCCGAGCGCGAGGCGATCTCGCTCGTGCACCGCGCCATCGACGCCGGCATCACCTTCATGGACAACGCGTGGGAGTACCACGACGGCGTCAGCGAGACTCGCATGGGAAAGGCGCTCGCGAACGGATGGCGGCAGAAGGTCTTTCTCATGACTAAGGTCTGCACCCACGGCCGCGATGCGAAGACGGCGATGCGCATGTTGGAGGAGTCGCTTCGCCGGCTCAAGACGGACTACCTCGATCTGTGGCAGGTGCACGAAGTGGCGTACTGGGGTGACCCTGAGCGCCACTTCGCGAAGGGCGGCGTCATCGAGGCGCTCGACCGCGCCAGGGCGAAGGGACTCGTGCGCTTCGTCGGGTTCACGGGGCACAAGGATCCCGCACTGCACCTGCAGATGCTCTCGTACGGCTATCCGTTCGACGCCTGCCAGATGCCCCTCAACTGCTTCGACGCCACCTTCCGCAGCTTCGAGCAGCAGGTGCTCCCCGAATGCGCGCGCCAGGGTGTCGCCGCGATCGGCATGAAGACGTTCGGCGGCGAAGGCGACATGCTCAAGAAGCGCGTCGTCACTCCGGCGGACGCGCTGCGATACGCGATGAGCCTCCCTGTCGCCGTCACCGTGACGGGGATCGACTCCGCCCGAGTTCTGCGCCAGAACCTCGGCATCGCGCGCGGCTTCCGTCCCATGAGCTCCCTCGAGATGCAGCGGCTTCGCACCAGCTGCGCCGAGCAGGCGATGGACGGGCGGTTCGAGCTCTACAAGACGACGGCCAAGTTCGAGGCGGACGTCGGCCGGAAGCAGCGCGGCTTCCCCTTGCAGGCGGTGCTGGGGGGATGAGGGCAAGGCCGGTGAGTTGGTTGGTTGGATCGTGAGTTGGTGAGATCGCACCAACCCACCCTCCCACCGACCAACTCACTCCCTCGCTGTCGCGCGAGTGGCCCGACGCTGCGCGCTGGCGCATCGTTCGAGGCGTTCGGATTGTCAGAACATAGACCGACACGCCTCGCACACGTGAAATCGTCCCTCGTCGATCAGCTCGGCGCCGCTCTCGGGCCCGACTTCACCATCGAGCGCGAGCTCGAAGGTGGCGGCATGGCGCGCGTGTTCGTCGCGTTCGACGATACCCTGCAGCGCCGCGTCGCCGTGAAGGTGCTCCCCGAGCAGATGGCCGCGGCGGTTTCCGTCGACCGCTTCCGGCGCGAGATCCTGCTCTCCGCGGGGCTGCAACATCCGCATATCGTCGGCGTGCTCAGCGCCGGCGTCGCCGACGGGCTGCCGTACTTCGTCATGCCGTACGTCGACGGCGAGTCGCTCGGCACGCGGCTGCTCACTCGCGGGCGGCTCACCGTGCCGCAGACGGTCTCGATCATGAAGGACGTGGCGCGTGCGCTGGCCTACGCGCACGAGCGCGGCGTCGTGCACCGCGACATCAAGCCACACAACATCCTCCTCGCCAGCGGAGCCGCCACGGTCACCGACTTCGGCGTCGCCAAGGCGCTGAGCAGCGCCCAGCGGAGCGGGGAGGGGCACAGCGCGACCCTGACCGACGCCGGCACCTCGCTCGGCACTCCGCTCTACATGGCACCCGAGCAGGCCGCCGCCGATCCCGACGTCGATCATCGAGCCGACATCTATGCGCTCGGCGTCACGGCGTACGAGATGCTCACGGGCGAGCCGCCGTTCGCCGGCCTCGCGCCGCGCGCGCTGATGGCCGCACGCATGACCGAGGATCCGCCGCACGTCTGCACCATGCGTCCCGACGTGCCGAAGGTGCTCGCCGATCTCGTCATGCGGTGCCTCGAGCGGGATCCCACCGATCGGCCGCAGTCCGCGTACGAGCTACTCGTCGCGCTCGACGACCCCGCCATGGTGAGCGGTGCGTTCGGCACGACCTCCGGCGCCCGGCCACGATGGTGGCGGCGGCGCGACCGCTGGATCGTCGGCGCGCTCGTGCTCGTGCTGGCGAGCCTGGGCGGCACGCTCGCCGTGCGCGCGCGGCGGGCGGTCGATCACCCCGCGACCGCGAGCGGCGCGGCATCTCCCGCCGCGGCAGCCGTGGCGCGCGTCGTCGTGCTTCCGCTGGTGAGCATCGGCGGTGATTCCGCCAACGCCTATCTCGCCGACGGGATCACCAACGAGCTCGCGTCGGCGCTCTCGCGCGTGCCGGGGGTGCAGGTGGTGTCGCCGTCGCGCGCCGCCGCGCTGCTCACCGCCGGCCGCTCACCAAGCGACGTGGGGCGCGAGCTCGGCGTGACGCGTCAGCTCGAGGGCACGGTGCAGCGCGAGGGCACGCGGCTGCGCGTCACGGCGCGGCTCGTCGACGTGCGCGACGGCACGATGACCTGGTCCGACATGTACGAGCGCGACGTCACCGATTTGCTCTCCGTTCAGGACGAGCTCACGCGCGTCATCACCGGTGCCGTGCGCGAAGCGATCGGTGCGAGCGCGGCTCCGCCCGCCGACACCTCGCCGCCCCAGACCGTCGCGTCCTCGACCAGCGCGGCGTATGACCTCTACCTGCGCGGACGCTTCCAGCTCAACAAGCGCGGCGCCGCTCCACTCCGGCAGGCGATCGCCTACTTCGAGCAGGCCATCGCCAGGGATCGAACGCTCGCGCCGGCGTACAGCGGGCTTGCCGCCGCGCAGGGGTTGCTGCCCCTCCATGCCAACGTGGACGCCGCGCGTTCCCTCGCCGCCGGACTCCGCAACGCGGATCGCGCCATCGCGCTCGACAGCGGGCTCGCCGAAGCCTGGGCGGCGCGCGGCGTCCTGCACGGTCGCAGCTGGCGATGGGCCGAGGCGGAGCGCGACTTCCGGCGCGCGATCGCGCTCGACCCGACGAATGCCGATGCGTACCAGGGACTGGGCGAGCTCCTCACGGTGCGTGGGCGTGCGCCCGAGGCGGTGACGGCGCTCCAGCGCGCATCGCAGCTCGACGCCGGATCTCCGGTGGTGGTTGGTTCCCTTGGCCTCGCGCTCGCCCTGGCCAACCGCGCCAGCGAGGCGCTGACAACCGCGGAGCGCGCAGTGTCGTACGACTCCGGGCAGGTGGTCACGCGGCTCATGCTCGGCGGCGTACGCTTGTACGCGCGCCGGCCGGCCGATGCGCTGGCGGCGCTCGAGCCGGCCGCGCAGATGGACCCGTCGTCACCGACCACGCTAGGACTGCTCGGCTACGCGTACGCGGCGGCGGGTGACACCGGCGCCGCACACCGCACCCTCGCGCGCATCGAGGCGATGCCGGACGGCCCGGGAAAGGAGGTCGCCGTCGCGCGGGTCGAGGTGGGTCTCGGTGACACCACCGAGGCGTTGAATCATCTCGAGCGCGCGGCCAAGGCGAAGGATCCATTCTTCTCGACCGAGTCGGCGCGCTCACCGATCTTCGCGCCGTTGCTGACGAGCGCTCGGTATCAGTCGCTGCTGCGGTCGATCGGGCTCTAAGCGCGGTCAACCACCGCTATGGCATCGATCGAGAACAGAAGGCCGCGCGGCAGCTGTATGAGCGGAGTGGATCTGACCGGCGGTGCGACCGGAAAGATCTCCGCGAACAGCGTGTTGAGCGTGGGAAAGCCGTTCGGGTCGGCGACGTAGCAGGTGACCTTGATGACGCGAGCAAGGCTGCTACCGGCGTCTTCGAGGACAGCCTGGAGGTTCGCGAACGCCTGGCGCGCCTGCGGTTCGAAGGAATCGCCGGCAACGAGGCCGGACGCCGGATCGATTCCGGGTTGGCCGGCGGTGTAGACGAGGTCACCGACGCGAACGGCCTGCGAGTAGGGGCCGATCCGGGGGACGCGAGGACTGTCGATGACTTCCGACTGCAAGGCCATGTGGTGCTCTGGTTGAAGGTCCATTCAGCGCGGTGCGGCACGAGGAAGCTATGGGGTCTCGCCTCCGTCTGCTGCTCGGCTCGATGTCGATTCGCCCACGGCCTGAGCCGAGCTCGTTCACGAGCATGGCGAGCGCGGCGCGCCTCTTCTAGCTTCCACCCATGACCGGGGTGCCGGCGACACGTCCGTCGCTGGCTGAGAGAGTCCCGTTGAACCTGATCCGGTTCGCACCGGCGTAGGGAGTCCAAAGATGATCATGAGCACCAAGAGCAACACGCAGATGCGTGCGGCGCGCGACGGCGTCGTCACCGACGCGATGCGTGTCGTCGCCGAGCGGGAGCAGCTGAGCCCAGAGCTCGTGCGTAGTGAGGTGGCCCGCGGCCGCCTCGTCATTCCCGCCAACGTACACCACCTCGCCGGCTCGCTCGTGCCGATGGCCGTGGGAAAGGTGGCGAAGGTCAAGATCAACGCGAACATCGGCAACTCCGCCGTCACCAGCGACATCGATGGCGAGCTCGAGAAGCTCCAGTTCGCGGTGAAATACGGCGCCGATACGGT
>DATFOL010000361.1:0-12409 GCA_035265545.1 Gemmatimonadaceae bacterium
CGAGCAGCTCGTGATGGAGCCGATCGAAGAGAAGTTGCGCGGTCTGGACCGGGTGAAGAAGGTCACCTCCGCCGCCCGCGACGGTCTCGCCACGGTGAGCGTGGAGTTCGAGCCATCGGTGGACGCCGATCGCAAGTACGACGAGGTGCAGCGCGAGGTGAATGCCCTGCGTCCCACCCTGCCGGCGGACCTGCGCTCGGTGAGCGTGGAGAAGTACTCGTCAGCCGAGGTGAACATCCTGCAGGTCGCCCTGGTGTCGAACGATGCACCCTATGCAGAGCTGGAACGGCTCGGCCGCAAGCTGAAGGACCGCCTCTCGACCGTTCCCGGCGTGCGCGGTGCGGCGCTCTGGGGCCACCCCGATCGCGAGGTGCGCGTTGCGCTCGATCTCGGCCGGCTCTCGCAGACCGGGATCTCCGCCGGGCGCGTGCTCCAGGCCGTCGCGGGCGACGCGGGGAACATCCCCGGCGGCAGCGTCGATCTCGGCGCGCGCCGCATGAACGTGAAGACCCATGGCGCCTACGAGACGGTGGACGAGGTGCGGCAGACCGTGGTCGGTGCGGCCGCCGGTCAGGTGGCGCGGCTACGCGACGTCGCCGACGTCGAGTGGGGCTATGCCGATGCGAGCCACGATGCTCGCCTGAATGGCCAGCGGGCCGTCTGGATCACGGCGACCCAGCAGCCAGGCGTGAACGTCGAGCGGGTGCGCGACGCGGCGTGGCGCGAGATGGACGCCATCGCGCGCACCCTGCCGGCGTCGATCCGCCTCGAGCGCCCGTTCGATCAGGCGACGAACGTGCGCGCCCGCCTCGGGCGCCTCACCGAGGACTTCGCCATCGCGATCCTGCTGGTGCTCATCACGCTCGTGCCACTCGGGTGGCGCGCGTCGGTGATCGTGATGATCTCGATCCCACTCTCGCTCGCGATCGGAGTCACCCTGCTGTCGCTCACCGGCTTCAGCATCAACCAGCTCTCGATCGTCGGCGCGGTGATCGCCCTCGGGCTGCTCGTCGACGATTCGATCGTCGTCGTCGAGAACATCAGCCGGTATCGCCGCGAGGGTCACGACCGGGTCGAGGCGGCGATCCTCGGGGTCAGACAGATCTCGACCGCCGTCCTCGGCTGCACCGCGACGCTGATCCTGTCGTTCGTGCCGCTGCTCTTCCTCCCGGGCCTCCCCGGCCGGTACATCCGTTCGATGCCGGTAACGGTGATCTACACCGTGCTCGCGTCGCTGCTCGTCTCGCTCACGATCGTGCCGTGGCTCGCGAGCCGCATCCTCTCGGCCAAGCCGCACGCCGAAGGGAACCGCGCGCTGCGCTGGTTCGAGCGCGTGATCCACGCGACGTACGCGCCCCTCCTCGATCGTGCGCTGCGGCAACCGCGCCGCGCGCTCGCGCTGGCCGGCGCGCTGGTGGTGGCCAGCGTCGCGCTCGTGCCGTCGATCGGCTTCTCACTCTTCCCCAAGGCGGGGACGCCGCAGTTCCTCGTGCGCATCGAGACCCCCGAGGGGAGCAGCCTGGCCGAAACCGATCGCGCCACGCGATTCGCCGAACAGCTGCTGCTGAAACGCCCCGAGGTGAAGTCGGTGCTGGCGAACGTCGGGCGCGACAATCCGCAGATCTACTACAACGTCATCCCGCGCGGACTGACGAGCAACGCGGCGCAGCTGTTCGTGCTGCTGCGCGAGTTCGAGGAAGGTCGCACCGAGCGGATGCTCGACTCACTCCGCGCCCAGCTCGACGCGTATCCCGGCGCGCGCATCGAGGTGCGCGAGTTCGAGAACGGCCCGCCGATCGAGGCACCGATCGCGCTGCGCATCCAGGGCGAGGACCTCGGCGTGCTGCGCCAGATCGCGAGAGGAGTCGAGTCCACCCTGGTCGCGACGCCGGGGACGCAGTACGTCGCCAACCCGGTGCGCGTGAATCGCTCGGACCTCCGCGTCGACGTGGACCGCCAGAAGGCGGGCCTGCTCGGCGTGCCGACGGCCGAGGTCGACCGAACCGTGCGACTCGCGATCGGCGGGCTCTCCGCCGGGCTCCTGCGCACCCCGGATGGCCGCGACCACGACGTCGTCGTTCGTCTCCCGAATGCGGGACGTCCCGGCCTCGACGCGCTCGATCGTGTGTGGGTCGCGTCGACGAGCGGGGCGCAGGTGCCGTTGCGCCAGCTCGCGGCCGTGCGCTTCGAGTCGGCGCCGGCGGTGATCCAGCACCGCGACGGCGAGCGCGCGGTGAGCGTCACGAGCTTCGTCCGCACCGGGTTCAACACCGCACGGGTCACGAACGAGGTGCTGCGGCGGCTCGACGCGCTGGAGCTGCCGCCGGGTTACCGCATCGTACCGGCCGGCGAGCTGGAGAGCCGCGAAGAGAGCTTTGGCGGCATGGGCGGCGCGATCATCGTCGCCGTCTTCCTGATCCTCGCCGTCCTGGTGCTCGAGTTCCGCACGTTCCGCACGACGTTCGTCGTCGCGAGCGTGATCCCGCTCGGCGTCGTCGGCGGGCTGGTGGCGCTCTTTCTTACCGGATACACGCTCTCGTTCACGGCGATGATCGGCTTCGTTGCGCTGGTCGGGATCGAGATCAAGACGTCGATCCTGCTGGTCGACCTGACCAACCAGCTGCGTGAGCAGGGCCTTGGGCTCGACGCCGCGATCCGTCGGGCTGGAGAGGTGCGATTCCTCCCCATCGTGCTGACATCGCTCACGGCGATCGGGGGCCTGCTGCCGCTGGCGGTGCAGCGGTCGCCGCTCTACTCGCCGCTGGCGTGGGTGATCATCGGCGGACTGCTCTCGTCCACGCTCCTGGCGCGGATCGTGACTCCGGTGCTCTACGCCATCGTCGCCGCGCGCGAGGACGCGCGTGCGGCGCTGGCCGAGGCCGCACCTCGCGATCATTATCCCCGACCGGCCAATGTACCCGGCATTGCGTAACGTCTCATGCGAGTCATCTTCGCCGACCACAACCCGGACGCGCGCACGCTGCTGAACGCCGTGCTCGAGGAGCTCGGGCACGAGGCAGCCGCGTTCGAGGACGGGCAGCAGGCGTGGGACGCGTACGAGGCGAATCCGTCCCCGCTCGTCATCCTCGATCTCGAGACGTCGAGGCTCGACGGTCTCGAGCTGTGCCGCCGCATCCGCGCCCATGAGTCGGGAAGGTCGACGTTCATTCTCATCGTCACGACGCACGACGATCCGGGCGGTCTCGAGGCGGTGCTCGATGCGGGCGCCGACGACTACATCGCCAAGCCGAGCTCTCCGAAGCACCTGCGCGCGCGGATCGAGATCGCCGAGCGACAGGTGGAGCAGTCCGGAGCACTGCGTGCGGCCGAGGAGGATCTCGCGCGGGCCCGCTGGCTCGCCGGGATCGGCGAGACGGCGCTCGCGATGGAGCGAGAGATCAGCGGACCGCTGCACACCATCCTCGATCGCTCGGCGCGCCTGCTGGAGGACACGTCGTTTACCCCTGATCAGCGCGACCAGCTGCGGATCATCTCCGAGCAGGGCGCGCGCCTCGCCGGTGTGATCGGGCGAGCCGTCAATCTCGAGAGCCCGCAGTCGGTGGAGTATCTCGGTGGTGCGCGCATGATCGATCTCTCCGGCGGCGATCATCGCGGGAACGAGGAGACTGACAAGGGGTAGAGCGCCCCGCGCTCGACATCGCGCTCAGGAGGTTCGTCATGAGGTACGTGGCCAGAGTCGTCTCCTCTCTCGCTCGCGGCGCGGTGATCTGCACCGCCGCCGTCGTCGCGAACACCTCGGCGGCTGGCGCGCAGCAGGCCGCGATCTATGGCGCGGGTCTGCAGGCCTGGCTCGGCTGCTGGTCCGGCGATCGGGGAGCGGACGGCCGCAGCGATGGACCACCGTCCGTCGTCTGCATCGCGCCGACGGCCGACGTCAACGTCGCGAACGTGCTTACCGTGCAGGATGGAAGGATCGTGGCGCGCGAGACCCTGGACGCGAGCGGCCGGTCGCGTCCGATCGACGCGGCACGCTGCACCGGCGTCCGCAGCGCGACGTGGTCGCGCGACGGTCGGCGGTTGTTCGTTCGATCGACCGGTCGCTGCGCGGGAGTTGCGTCGGCGACCTCCGGCCTGCTGGCCATCACAGCCGATGGCGACTGGCTGGACGTGGAAGGGATCTCGGCGGGGGGCGGCACGAGCGTGCGCGTGGCGCGCTATCGCGAGGTCGCGTTGCCGACCGCGTTGCCTCCCGACATCGCTGCCGTGCTACGGAGCCAGGCGCTCGCGACGCGCAGCGTGCGGCTCGCTGCCGCGGCGCCGGTGCGCGCCGAGGACCTGCTGGAGGCGTCGCGCGCCGTCGACGCCGCGGTGCTCGAGTCCTGGATCCTCGAGCGTGCGCAGCGCTTCGACGTCGCCGAGCACGAGGTCAGTGCGTTGGTGAATTCCGGCATGCCGACGCGCGCGGCCGATGCGCTCGCCGCGATCGTGGACCCGCAGTCGTACGCGTTGGCCCGCGGCGAGGAGGGCCGAATCGGCGCCATGAGCACGACGAGCTACGACAGCTACGGCCTGCCGTTTGGCTGGGGGTGGGGACCGGGCTACTACATCCCCGTCGGCAAGCTGTACGGGGGCGGCTACCGGGGTCCGCGGCGATATGGCTACTACCGTCCGCCGTTCATCATGATGCGCGGCATCGGCGGCCGGCCGCGCGGCTGGGACGAACGTGGGCGAGGGAAGCAGGACGACGGCGGACACTCCGGCCGGCGCGGCGGTAGCGGCGGTACGGGGTATGGCACGGAACGCCCTGGTGGCGCGAGCACTCCGCCGCGCGGCGATCCGCGGCACGCGACGCCGTCGCAGCCTTCGCAGCCATCGGGCGGAACGATTCGACTCGGCAAGCCGCGCTGATTCGCTCGCTTGGCGCATTCGCCGTGGTACGCCGACTGCGCATCCTCCTCGGCCCGCCGCCATCGAGGAGCACATGCCGAGCACGCGATCGACGACCAAGAGGAAGCCCGCCACGAAGAGCCGCGCGAAGTCACCAGCGAAGTCCGCTGCGAAGTCACCAGCGAAGTCCGCTGCGAAGTCGCCGGCGAAGTCGCCGGCGAAGTCGCCGGCGAAGTCACGGGCGAAGTCGGCGGCGAACGGAAAGCGGGCGAAGCCGCGGGAGAATCCGCCGCCGGGATACGAGCGGGCGATGTCACCGGCGCCGGATCATGGCGAGCAATCGTATCGCGGCAGCGGTCGGCTCACCGGCAAGGTGGCGCTCGTCACCGGAGGCGATTCGGGAATCGGACGTGCCGTGGCACTGGCGTTCGCGCGCGAGGGAGCCGACGTCGTCATTTCGTACCTGGACGAGCACGAGGATGCGCGCGGCGCGGCGCGGTCCGTCGAAGAGGCGGGACGTCGCGCGCTCACGATCTCGGGCGACATCGGCAGCGAGGCGCACTGCCACACGCTCGTCGAGCGCACCATCAGGGAGCTCGGTCGAATCGACGTGCTGGTGAACAACGCCGCGTTCCAGCGGACGCACGAGGACATCGGTGAGTTCACGAGCGAGGAGCTCGAGCGCACCTTCCGCACGAACATCTACGCGATGTTCTGGCTCTGCCAGGCGGCGCTGCCGCATCTGCCGCGGGGAGGGACCATCATCAACGTCGCGTCGATCCAGGCGTACGACCCGTCACCGACGCTCCTCGCCTACGCCTCGACGAAGGGCGCGATCGTGACGTTCTCGAAGGCGCTGGCGAAGCAGGCGATCGAGCGCGGAGTGCGCGTGAACGTCGTCGCGCCCGGCCCCGTGTGGACGCCGCTCATCCCGTCGACGATGCCCGACGAGACGCTCGAGAAGTTCGGCGCGGACACTCCCATCGGCCGGGCTGCGCAGCCGGCGGAGCTCGCGCCGGCGTTCGTGTTCCTCGCCTCGGAGGACTCGCGGTACATCACCGGGGAGGTGATCGGCGTGACGGGAGGAGAGCTCCTCCCGTGAGGAGACGTCAGGCGGGCTCGCCGAAGTAGATGGCGAGCAGCTCGACGAGCGCGGCGGAGTAGCGCGCCTGCCAGTCTTCCGGCGTCACGCCGGAGGGCAGGGGCGTCTCCGTCCAGGCGTTCTTGAGTCGGCTGACGAGATGCTCCATCTGCGTGTCGGTCGCATGCGCTTGCGCGCACAGGCCGGCGAGCGCGTCGCGAAGCCGCTCGTTGCTGTCGGGCGCGAGATCCGCGAGCGCGGCGCGCAGTTCGGCGTCGCGCGAGGCCATGGCCCGTGTACCGGCTATCGCCAGCTGCGCGCGCGACGGGGTACGGCGGCGTTGGCTCGACCGGTGGCGTACCTGCCGCACTGTCTCCAGCGCGCCGGTGACCGGACGCCGCTTGCGCTCGGCGACCGCGCGGGCCTTCGAGAGCCGCGCATCGAATCGCGTGCGCGCCTCCTCCGACGTCTGCGACTCCCGGTATCTCTCGAGCAGGTCGACCTCGTCGTCGTATCGCTTCAGCGTGCGATAGATCGATGCGAGGCGCCCGCAGATCCAGCCGGGCATCTCGGGCCGCACCCGGAGGCTGGCGTCGAGCGCCTCCTCGAGCAGCCGGGCCGCCGTATCGGGGTCGCCGCCACGCTGCCGCAGCTCGGCCTCACGCGCGTGCTCCGCGGCCGTTCCCGAAAGTTGAGCCGATAGTGATCGATATCCAGGCATCGTTGGTACCGAAATTCAGGTGTTCCGTGCTAGCCGCGCGCACGCACGCTGCGTACCCGGCTACACGTCGTGTGAATCAGTCTCGATCACACGCTCGTGATTCGAAGAAGATCTCGATCGACGTGCTGACCACTCCGCGCAGGACATCGCCGTCACGATCGCCGAGGTGCCGCGCCCGCACGGGTGCGAGGTGCGACCAGGCCTGCTTGATGCCGACGAGGAGTGCTTCCGCCGGCAAGTCGAGCCGATGCGCTTCGCCGCAGATTTGGCGCACTGCGCGCTCGAACGCGGCATCCTCGGCTCGAGACGGATTCGCGTACATGCCCGTGGACGGGCGTATCTGCTCCAGCAGTGCGCGCTCGAGCTCCCGCTCGGCCACGCTCAGCAGCGTCCGATTCACGGCGAGACGCGTTCCATGGAGCGATGCGCTTTGCATCGAGTCCTGCCCCCGTGATCCCTCCGGCATGACGCTCATCGAGGTGGCGCTCCCCACGGCGGCGAGGTGTTAACCAGATGTTTCTGTCGGCTGAGGGAATAATGTCCTCGAAGGTCGAATCGCGCAAGTAAATCATTTCGCACCATCTACTTAGGCACCAGAAAGCGTACGAATCCGTACACAGGCGGCACTCCGGTGTCACTCGCCGGGACCGAGTAGAGCCTCGGCGCGACGCGTGATGATCGCGTAGCATGCGCACGACGCGCTTTCGAGCGCACCTCGGTCGAGCACCGTGACCTTGCCGCGCGAGTAGCGGATCACGCCGGCCTTCTGCAGGGCTCCCGCGGCCAGGGTCACCGCTGGCCGGTGTACTCCAAGCATCTGGGCGAGGAACTGGTGCTTGAGAGGCAGCACGTCTCCGTCGACGCGGTCATGCGTCATGAGCAGCCAGCGCGCGCAGCGCTCCTCGAGTGCGTGCAGACGGTTGCACGCCGCGTGCTGCGCGGTCTGGTCGAACAGTGCGAGCACGTAGCGGTAGAGCAGGCGCTCGAAGCGCGGCGACTCGCCCATCGCGCGGAACAGATCTGTCTCGCGCATTCGGTACGCGTGACCGGGCACCTGCACGAAGGCGCGCGACGGCATCGTGCGCGCCTTCAGCACGAGGGGTAATCCTGTCATCCCCTCGCTTCCAACAGCGCCCACCTCCACGGTGCCTTCCTGCATCTCGCTCACCATCGAGATGATCCCGCTGATCGGGAAGTAGACGTGTGAGATCGTTTGGTTCGGCTCGTAGATCGGCATCCCCGCGACGAGAGGCATCGATTCGAGCGCGGGAATCAGCGACTCGAGCTCCCCGGGTGCCAGCGCCGCGAGGAGTCGGTTGCGAACGATCCCCTCACCAGGGGCGAGCGGGGCGAGCGTGGGAAGTGTCGTGTCGTCGTGCGAGCGGGCCATCGGAGGGGTCGCTGGATGAGCCCCCTCAGGGCATCGGGCGTACCACGGTGCGTGAGCGTCCCGGCGTGTCCGAGCAGATCACCCCGATTGCCGATCTGCTCGGGGCGCGTCGCCGGAGGACGGGGCGATGATTGGCGGCGCGGCGTCCGGCGCTGCGCGGCGAATGATCTCGGTGCCACTCGATAGCGCCTCGTCGCCGCAGTCCAGGCAACGAATTCCGGCGCGCGTGGGGTCGACGCCGTTCGGCGGAGTCGGGCGAGAATCGCGAGTGGAGTTCGTTGGGCCGTGTCGCATAAGTCGAGGCTGTCGCAGGGACCCCGAATTCGCGCAAAACCTCGTCCAGAACGGCAGCGGTCGAGGCCGCCCGGGCCGTGCCGCGCAGGTCGATATCGCCACCAAACCCGATCAAACACCGAAAATGCTCTATCCAAAGATAGTACGCACGGCAAGTAAGTAGGTACTTGCATACGCAGATGTTTCCGCTAGGATGCGCTCCATGATCAGCAGAGAGCGAATCCTGGAGGCCGCCGCGCGCGTGTACTCCAAGCACGGCTTCCGCGGCGCGACGACGCGTCTCATCGCCGCCGAAGCCGGCGTCAACGAAGTCACCCTGTTCCGAACCTTCGGCTCGAAAGGCGCGCTCCTCGAAGCGGTCCTCGAGGAGAACGACTCCGGCGACGCGGTCAGCCCGCTTCCCGATCCACCCGTCGATCCGGAGCGCGAGCTCACCGAGTTGGTGAACACGCACCTCGAGCGCATTCGTCATTTGCGTCCGATGCTGATCCACGCGATCAGCGAATACGAGGAGCGTCCCGAAGTCGCGGACTTCGCTTGCCGTGGGCGTGGCGACGTTCACCACCACATCACCGAGTACGTCACGCGCCTCCACGAGATCGGACTGGCCGACCGCGATGCCGACGTTCAGGCCGCGGTCACGATGCTCATCAGCGCCGTCATGAGCGATGCGATGGGACGTCCGATGGCGCCGGACACCTTTCTCCCTGCCGACGAAGCGGCCCACCGCTACGTGCGGTGCTTTTTGCGCGCCATCGGTGCTCCTCTCTCCAAATAGTCCTATCCTTTCGACCCGACTTCCGATGATCGTCCATTCGACCCGTCCAGCCAGGACCCGCGCGCGCGTGTGCACGCTCGGCCTGCTGTTCGCGGTCTCGTCTCCAGTCGTCGCGTCTGCACAGCAGCCGACGGCCACCGCCGCCGGCGCGCGCCCACTCTCTCTCGACGACGCGATCCGGCTCGCCGCGCGTGAGAGCGAGGCGCTGCAGATCGCGCGCGCCGGCGTCTCGCGCGCGGGCGGACAGCTGCGCATCGCGCGCAGCCAGTATCTGCCGCAGCTCAACTCCAGCCTGTCCTATTCGCGCGCGCTGCGCTCGCAGTTCGAAGCGCTGGCCGGCGGCGGCGGGCCCGATACCGCCACCACGCCGCAGCCGCAGTCGCTCTGCACGCCGCCACTTCCCGCGAATCCGACTCCCGAGCAGCGTGCCGCCGCGCTGGCGCAGGCGACGACCTGTCCCGCCGCGCAGGGGCTCGACTTCAGCCGGGTGGGCTTCGGTGCGCGCAACTCGTGGACGCTCGGGCTCTCCGCATCGCAGACGGTGTTCTCGGGCGGACGCGTCGGTGGGCAGAACGCCGCCGCGATCGCCGGGCGCCGGTCGGCGGAAGTGGAGCTCACGTCGCAGCGCGCCCAGCTCGCGCTCGACGTCACCCAGGCCTACTTCGACGCGGTGCTGGCCGATCGCCTCGTCACGATCGCCGACACCGCGCTCGCGCAGACCGAGGAGCTGCTGCGACAGACGACCGTCGCGCGCCGCGTCGGCAATCAGAGCGAGTTCGAGCTGCTCCGAGCGACCGTGAGCCGCGACAACCAGCGTCCGCTGCTGATCGCGCGCCGTGGGGATCGCGACGTCGCCTATTTCCGGCTCAAGCAGCTGCTCAACCTGCCGCTCGACGAGCCGCTCACGCTTACCACGCCGATCGACCAGCCTGCGACGATCACGCGCGTCGTCTCCACGACCGCGGCGACCCTGACCGGCAATTCCTACGCGTCGTCCACGACGGGCGACACGTTGTCGCCACTGCCGCTCGCCGATACGTCCGTCGCCGACCGCGCGCCGGTGCGTCAGTCGCTCGAGGCTGTACGCGCCCAGGAAGGTCAGCTCCGCGTCGCGCGCGCGGACCGGCTGCCGTCGCTGGCGCTGACCTCCGCGTACCAGCGGCTGTTCTTCCCGAACACGTTCCTCCCGACCCTCAGCCAGTTCGCCGAGAACTGGAACGTCGGCGGCTCGCTGTCGCTTTCGTTGTTCAGTGGAGGGCGCGTGACGGGGAACATCGAATCGGCACGCGCCAACCTCGACGAGGCCAAGGCGCGGCTGCAGCAGGCGCGCGAGCTCGCCGCGCTCGACACGCGCGTGGCGATCAACCAGCTCCAGCAGGCCGAGGCCGCGTTCGGGGCGAGCCGCGGCACGGCGCAGCAGGCGGAGCGCGCGTACTCGATCGACCAGATTCGCTATCGTGAGGGGATCTCCACCCAGACCGACCTCACGCAGTCGCGATTGCTCCTCGAGCAGGCAGCGGCCAATCAGGCGCAGTCGGCCCGCGACCTCGCCGTTGCGCGGGCGCGTATCGCGCTGCTGCGCGACCTGCCGCTCAACACCCAGGCGCTCGGCGGCGCAGCGGCACGTGCGACCCCGCAGCAGCAGCAACCGCAGCAGCAACCGCAGCAACAGCAGCCCGCTCAACAACAGCCACAGACATCCACCGCCGCCGGCCCGGCCGGCGCGGGTCAATCCGGGAGCTTCTCGCAATGAGCCGACAGCAGATGACGATCGTGCGCGCGTCGCGCACGATGACAGTGGTCCTTCTGGCCGCGGTCGCGCTGTCGGCGACGGCCTGCAAGCGGGGCGATGCCGACGCCGCGCCGGCAAAGGTGGAGACGATGCTCGTCGGCCCCGAGAACGTGACGGTGGTGCGCGCGGAGGCGATCCGCTCGGGCCCGGCGATCTCCGGATCGCTCGCACCCGAACGCTCGGCGACGATCCGCGCCGAGATGACCGGCTCCGTGGTGCAGGTCTACGCCGAGGCGGGTCAGCGTGTCGCGCGTGGCCAGCGCCTGGCGCAGCTCGAAGCGACGGTGCTGCAGGACCAGACGCTCTCGGCGCGCTCGGCGCTGACGACGGCGCAGAGCTCGTATGATCTGGCCAAGCGCGAGGTCGAGCGCGCCGAGGCGCTCGAGAAGGCCGGCGCCATCGCGACGCGTCAGGTCGAGAGTGCGCGCAATCAGTTACTAGCCGCGCAGACCCAGCTCGCCACGGCGCGCGCGCAGTACGCGAACGCGTCCCGATCGCTCGGCAGGGCGAGCGTGCAGGCGCCGTTCAACGGCGTCGTGGCGCAGCGTCAGGCGAACGCGGGCGACGTCGTGTCGCCGGGCACGCCGCTGTTCACCGTGGTCGACCCGGCGAGCATGCAGCTCGAGGCATCGGTGCCGGCCGAGGCACTGGGGCAGGTCAGGATCGGGATGCCGGTGGAGTTCAGCGTCAACGGCTACCCCAACCGCACCTTCACCGGCCGCATCACGCGGGTGAACCCGGTGGCGGATCCGACGACGCGGCAGGTGAAGATCACCGCGGCGATCCCCAACGCGGGGAACACGCTGGTGGGAGGATTGTTCGCCGAGGGGCGCGTATCGAGCGAATCCAAGTCCGCGCCGATGGTGGCACAGGCCGCCGTCGACGAGCGTGGCCTGCGGCCCACGGTCGTGCGGCTGAAGAACGGAAAGATCGAGAAGGTGGAAGTGACGCTCGGGATCCGCGATGCGGCGGCCGAAACGGTGGAGATCACCGGCGGGCTCGTACCCGGGGACACGGTGCTGCTCGGCGCTGCCCGCGGCATCTCGCCCGGCACGCCGGTCAAGGTCTCCGCGCCCACCGACGTCAAGAAGTAATCATCGGGTCTGCAACCCCTTCCGGGACACGCGTCAATGTTCATCTCAGATTTTGCGATCAAGAAGCCGCTCGTCACCACCGTGGCGATGCTGGCGCTCGCCGTGTTCGGTCTCTTCGCGCTCCTGAAGCTCAAGACCGACGAGTTCCCCGAGGTCGCGCCGCCGTACGTCTCGGTCGGGATCGTCTACCCCGGGGCATCGCCCGATGGCGTCGCCAAGGAGATCCTCGATCCGATCGAGGAGCAGATCGCCTCGATCACGGGCGTGAAACACGTGGCGGGCAAGGCTTACGATGGCTACGGCTTCATCCTGGTCGAGTTCCAGTTCGGGAAGGATCTCGCCGAAGCGACGCAGGATCTGCGCGACGCGATCTCGTCGAAGCGCGCCGATCTGCCGCTCGAGATGGAAGAG
>DATFOL010000362.1:0-6086 GCA_035265545.1 Gemmatimonadaceae bacterium
GGATCGCGCGTGTCGAGGAGATCGGGGAGCAGCGCGGGCGCCACGATCGCGCCGGCGCGCTCCAGTCGTCCGAGCGCTTCGGCGAGCAGTACGCGAGGTCTGACGTCGAGCAGCTCGGCGATGAGTGCGGTCACCGATGGAGTGCAGACCGGCCTCGTCTCGGTGCCGGCGGGCGGCACGACGTCCACGTCGGAACGCGGTATGCGGCCCGCTCGAGCGTAGGTGTCGTGCAGCGCCGCGGCGAGGAGAACGCGCCGCTCGACGCCGCACGCTTCGCCAAGCTCGCTCACCAATGCGTCCACCGGCAGGTCGCCGCCGAGCGATGCCTGTGCGCGATCGGGTTGTCGCGCGGTGCCGACGAGGGCGGCTTCCTCGAGGGACTTCATCAGTTGCTCAACCGATTGAAGTCGTCGCCCAGCATCGCGGCCAACGGCAGCAGCGTCTCGCCGTCCCATTCTGCAGCGACATGCATGGGATGTCCCCCAGAGATCGCGAGCAGCCGGCGATGATCGCGCGACGCGAGCGGCAGCGCACGTCCCGCGTCATCGACGAGGTGCCAGCGCGCGGCATCACGCCGCGCCGGCCGTACGTCGCGCACGACGCAGGGGAGCCGATCGAGCCAGGGTTGCGCGGCGAGCGCCGAGGTCGTCGCGCCGAGGAGATCGTCGAAGCCCGTGTAGCCCACGCGCTCGCCCGACCACGACTCCGGGCTCCCGCGTCGCTCCTCGACGAGGGCGCGCGACGGATGCGCGCTCGGCCAGTAGCGCACCCGCGCGTCGAAGAGCGTGCCCGGGATGAGGCTCTCCGAGAACGGCGCGAGCCCGACGGCGAACTGCAGCACGAGCGCGTAGCGTCCGCTCTCGAGCCCGAGCAGCCAGGTCCGCTGAACGCGCAGTTGGGCTTCGTCCTCGGTGCGCTGCCCGATCACGAGCCAGCGATCTTCGACGGCGGTACCACGCGCGATCACCTCCTCGTCCTTCAGCGTCCATCCGACGAGCGCGCGCACGTCGTCGCGCAGCGGGTCGTCGAGCGCGTCGAGACGACGGTAGGCCTCGGTGACCAGCGCGATTCGCCCGAGCTCGATCAGCACGCGCCTGGTCCAGTCGGGCGCGGATCGCGGCACCTCGCCAACGCGACGGAGACGCGCCGCGAGGCCCGGCGCCTGGGCATCGACGAGCCGCGCTGCCTGACTCTCCCAGAGCTCCGCGCCCTTGTCGGCGACGGAGGCGAGCCCGTTTCGCACGAGGTCGGCGAGCCAGAGGTCGAGCGCCGCGATTCCCTCGTCGACGCGTGCGGCGCGCTTCTGCGCGCGCCGCGCTTGTGCCTGCTCGTCCACCGGTGCCGCCGCGGCGGCGGCCTTCGCTTCCTTCTTCTCTGCCGCCGCACCACGCCGTGCGATCCAGTCCTCGACCCAGTCAGGGGCGTCGAGGGTGACGATGCCCGCGGGATCCGCGGCGGCCTTCAGCAACAGGCCGAGCGCATGCTTGCACGGGAACTTGCGGCTGGGACAGGAGCACTTGGCCGACAGATCGGAGAGGTCGACGCGGACCTGGTAGAGCGCAGAGCCCTTGCACTCACCCCACAGCGCACGCGCGTCGTGCGCGACGTTCGACCAGTCGCGGCTGGCGGCGAGCTTCTTCCCCGCCGCGAGCGACGCGGCGTCGGGAGCCAGAGCGGCGACCTGGTCGATGGTCAGCGCGAAGGGCATCGGCTAGCGCTCCACCTCACGCGCCGGCCCGCCCGGGCGCGTCACGAGCCACTGCGATGCTTCGCTCCGCGCGGGAAACGCCTCGACGTACGCCGCACGCCACACATCGACGAACGCGTACGCCGCCGCGGTCTCGACCATCGCCCACACCGCGCCGCCGAACCCTGCCCCGAACGCCGACGCCGCCGCGGCTCCGCGCTCGCGCGCCGCGCGGGTGAGGAAGCTCGTCTCCGGCACCTGGTTGCGCAGCGCGCGCTCCGCCATCGACATCGAGCGGTCGACGAGCGCGCCGAGCGCGGCGAGATCGCCCGAGCGGAACGCGTCGCCGACGCCGGGGACGACGACCTCGATCTCCTCCCGGAACTGCGCGAAGCGCGGACCGAGATACTCGCCCGGGAACTCCTCGACGCCCTGGTTCGCCAGCCGCGCGAGCCGCTCGCCGGCATCGGAAGCGCTCGCGAGCGCGTCGGCGAGGGTCACGTCCTCCCGCCCCGTCTCGGCGTTCCAGGCTCGCACGAGCGCGCGCGTCGAGTCGGCCACCCGGTTGTAGCGTGCCCGCGCATTCCCCGTCTTCGTCGCCGTGATGCCGCTGACTCCGATGGCGATCGCGTAGTCGGGCGGCCACGGCACGCGCCGCTCGAGGCGCGCCGGTAGATATGAGAACTGACCGACGCTCTCCTGACGCGCGCAGACGATCGCCACGTGGTCCTGCGCGCCACCGCGCACGCCGACCCCCGCGTCGCCGGCGAACTCGCCGTACGGCGCTCCGGTCTCCATCGCGCCGAAGTACTCGGCGCGCGCGACGTCCGTCGGCACGGCAGCACGCCACGCCGCGTCCTCCTCCATCCGATTCGCGTCGGCGAGCGCCGTGGCGACGGCGACGACGAACGCACTCGAGCTGCTCAGGCCCGCCGATGCCGGCAGCGTGCTTCGCAGGTGAAGTTCGACCCCCGTGCGGGCGTGAGGGAAGTCGCGCGCGAAGCGGCGCGCCACCGCCACCACGTACGAGCCCCACCGCGGCGTGCCGTGCGCGCGCTCGACGCCGGCGCGCAGGGGCACCTGCACGACCCCGCGGCGGGACGAGTCGCGCACACGGATCATCGGCTCGTCGAGCGACGACGCGTCCGCGGTGATCGCGCGGTCGACGGCGCAGGTGAGCGAGCGGCCACCGGCGTAGTCGACGTGCTTCCCCACGAGCTCGACGCGGCCGGGGACGACGTAGCGCCGCGCGGGAGCGGCGCTCACGGACGCGGCTCGACGCCGGCCAATCGCTCGGCGACGAAGGCGACATCGGCGCGGCTGGACAGATCGAGCACGCCGGCACGCATCTGGAGAACGCGAAAGCGTTCTCCCATCTCATGGATCGCGAGGTTCACGGCGTCCTGGATCTCGAGCTCGCCGCGCGCGGACGGCCGCACGCGCGCGCACGCGTCGAAGATCAGCGGCGTGAACGACCAGAGGTTCATCGACACCCATCGCTCGGCGCGTTGCGCGAGCGGATGGTCGGCGGCGGGCTTCTCGCGCACGGCGCGCAGCGTGCCGTCCGCATCGGTGTCGAGGAGCGCGTAGCGCAGCACCCGTTCCGGCTCGAGCCCGCCTTCGCGCACGAGGGTGTCGGCCTCGAAGGCGACGAGCCCCGACGCGCCGAGCGCGGCCAGATCTCGATATGCCGCGACGGGGTAGTAATTGTCCGAGTTGAGCACGAGGAACGGCGCATCGCGCACGGCGTCGCGCGCCGACTGCACGGCGTCGGCGGTGCCGCGCGGCTCGGCCTGGACGGTGAAGCGGATCCGCACGCGCGCGGGCGGTGACGTCGACGTGAAGTACTCGCGAACGTGATGATGCTCGGGGCCGATCACGAGCGTCGCCTCCTCGATGCCGGCGTCGGCGAGCGCGGAGAGCACGTAGTCGAGGAAGGGTCGTGTGCCGAGCGGCATCATCCCCTTGGCACCGCTCTCGGCGGCGCGGCGCTGCTCGTCGGTCAGCGCGCCGGCGCCAGCTCCCGCATCGCGCCGCATACGGGTGCCAAGGCCGCGCGCGAGGATCACCGCCTGCGTGGTGCGCACGGGCGAAGCGCTCGTCACTCCTCGCGCGTCCAGAAGCCGCTCAATACCCGCGCGAGCCCGGCGCCGCTCACGATGAACACCACGAGCCACATGATGAACTGCGGCGTCCGGCCGTACAGCAGGCTTCCGGTACCGAAGAGCCCTGAGTAGACGAAGGCGCAGCCGAGCACCCAGCCCAGCAACGCCTGCGGCAGCGAATCGACGGCGCCTATCACGCCGACTCGCTCGGCCACCGGCCGCCAGCCCGGTCCCGCGGGGCGGACCTGCATGTAGAACCGGTCGAGCGTCGCGGGGTCGGTCGGTGCGGCGAGGAGCGTGGTCGCGACCCAGACCACCGTCGTGACGCCGACCGTGACGAGGAGCGACACGTGCGACGCGAGATCGAGCCCGTTCTTGCGCGCGATGAAGAACCCGAGCGCGACGAGGAACGAGCTCACCATCGCGGCGATCTCGCTCCACGCGCTGATGCGCCACCAGAACCAGCGCAGCAGGTAGAGCAACCCCGTTCCCGCGCCGATCGAGAGGATGAGATCGAACGCTTCCTTGGCCGTGCCGAGCGCGTAGGTCACCAGTGCGGCGACGATCATCAGGCCTGCCGTCGTCAGCCGGCCGACCAGGACGTAGTGCTTCTCGGTCAGCCCAGGCCGCAGGAAGCGGCGGTAGAAGTCGTGGACGAGGTAGCTCGTTCCCCAGTTGAGGTGCGTCTCGATCGTCGAGCGATACGCCGCGAGGGTGCCGGCGACGACGAGCCCGAGGAAGCCGGCGGGGAGGAAGCGCATCATCGCGGGATACGCGATGTCGTGGCCGAGCAGCGACGGTTCGAGTTGCGGAAACGTGGCAGAGATGTCCGAGAGCTGCGGATAGATGATCGTCGACGCGAGCGCGACGATGATCCACGGCCACGGGCGCAGCGCGTAGTGCATGACGTTGAACAGCAGCGTGCCGACCACGGCGTCCTTCTCCGTCTTGGAGGCGAGCATGCGCTGGGCGATGTAGCTGCCGCCGCCCGGCTCCGCACCCGGATACCACACCGACCACCACTGGATGGTCAGCGGAAGGATGAACACCGCCAGCGCGGTGCTCCAGTCGCCGAAGTCGGGGAGCAGGTCGAGCGACTTCGGCGGCACCTTCGCAAGGAGGCCGGAGAGCCCGCCGACTTCCGGCTGCTGAAGCGCGAAGTACGCGACGGCGAAGGTGCCCGTCATCGTGATCAGGAACTGGATCGAGTCGGTGACCAGCACGCCCCACAAGCCGCTCACCGAGGCGAAGAAGATCGTCATCACGGCGCACACCAGGAGCGTGCGCTCCATCGGCCAGCCGAGCACGATGTTGCCGATCTTGGCGGCGGCGAGGTTCACCGTCGCCATGATGACGCAGTTGAAGAACAGCCCGAGGTAGATGGCGCGGAACCCGCGCAGCAGCCTGGCCGGTGGACCGGAATATCTGATCTCGTAGAACTCGAGATCCGTCAGCACGCCCGACCGACGCCACAGCCGCGCGTAGAAGAACACCGTCATCATTCCGGTGAGCAGGAAGCTCCACCAGAGCCAGTTCTCGGCGACGCCGCGCTCGCGCACCAGGTTGGTGACGAGGTTGGGAGTGTCGGTGCTGAAGGTGGTGGCGACCATCGAGATGCCGACGAGCCACCAGGGCGCGGCGCGTCCCGAGGTGAAGAACTCGCTGGTGCTCTCGCTGGCGCGGCGCCAGAAGAAGAGCGCCGGGAGGAAGCTGATGGCGATGCTCGCGGCGATGATCGACCAGTCGAGCGTGGTGAAGTGGAAGGGGCTGTTCATGCGCGCGGCTTCATCCAATCGCCGCGCGTGAAGTCGGGGAACTTCATCGGCGCGCTCCCCCTGGCGACGGACATCTCCGTGAGCGGGAGCGGCGCGCTCCATGCCGCGGCGTCGTAGACGTCGAAGTCGGGGGCGAGCCCCTCACGCATGCACTCGATCAGCCTGTACGCCATCACGAAGTCCATTCCGCCGTGGCCGCCGCTGCGCGCCTGCTCCCCGATCTTCGTCCAGAGCGGATGCTCGAACTGCTTCTTGTCCTCGTCGGACAGCGGCCGGAAGACCTCGCGCCCCGCCTGCCCTTCGACGAAGATGCGCGGCGGATAGTCCTCGAACGTCCCCTTCGTGCCCATGACGCGGTTGTGGCGGGTGTATGGCCGCGGATTCGAGACGTCGTGCTGCATCATGATCGTGCGGCCCTTGACCGTCTTGATGATCGACGTGTTGAGGTCGCCCGTGACGTAGCGCTCGCGCCAGCGTGGATCGGACCTGTGCTCCTTCAGCGTTTCCTCGCGGTAGAGC
>DATFOL010000363.1:0-4548 GCA_035265545.1 Gemmatimonadaceae bacterium
GGCGCGTCCGACGCCTTGAAGAGATGGATCGGATCTCCCGCCGCTCCGGTGAGGTCGTCGTTCAGCGGGATCGCTTCCATGGTGCCGTCCACCTTCTGGATCCACTCGTGCGCGTACACCATCCACGGCTTCTCCGCACGATCGACGTACAGCGTGCCGTCGAGGGTCATGAAGTTCGCCGGCGTGATCGGCGCGTCGAGCTTCGTCAGCGTGAACGGGCCCGCCGGTGAGTCGCTCACCGCGATGATCGTCGCGCGCATCGAGTTCGGGCGCGTGGTGTCGGTGGTCGCGAGCTTCTTCGCCGGATTGTGCAGCGTCGTGAACAGGTAGTACTTCCCCCTGTACGCGTGCACCTCGGGCGCCCAGGCGCCCACGGTCGGATCGGCCCAGCTTCCCTCCGGCGCGACGAACGCGATGTGCGGTCCCTCCCACGTCGCGAGGTCCTTGCTCGTGTAGTACAACGTGCCCGTTCGACCCTGGCCGGTGATCCTCGGCGAGGCGGACGAGTACAAGTAGTAGGTCCGCGTCGAGCGATCGGCGAGCATCCACGGATCGTGCAGCGGGATGTCGGGCAGCCTGAGCCCCGACTTCGCCACCGGGGGTGTCGCCGCGGCGGGTGCGTTCCCGCCCCCGCCCTGCCCCGCCTGGGCGGCCGCTGGCGACGCGAGCACCGCGGCGGCCAGGGTGAGCCAGACGAGCGTGAGCGCGCCCGCGGCGCGGCGGGAGCGGCGGGAGAACGGGCGCATCGTTTGTGGGAGAAACGGGTTGGAGGTCACGCAGAACGCTCTCACCGCGACCCCACCCACGCCAGTGCACCGGCGCCCCGGCGCGGGACTTGAATCACGATCGGGCCATGACGGATCCACGGCTGACCAGCGCGCGCCCTGCGGGCACGTCCGAAGACCGTCGCTCCAATGAGCGGCGTGGCCATTTCGTCTTCGCCTGGAACCTGATCTTTCGCTTGCTTCGCAAGCTGGGCTCGCACGGCCGCAACTTCTACGCGGTGGTCGGGATCTTTCTCGTCGTCGGCGCGCTCATCGCCGTCGCCGGCACGCTCGGGTTCGCCGAACTCGGTGACACCGTCCGCAAGGGTCGCACGCAGCAGTTCGACACGGCCGTGCTGCGCTGGCTCGGCGAGCACCACACGCCGTTCCTCACCAAGGTCATGACCGAGGTCACCCCCCTCGGCACAGGCATCGTCGTGCTCGTGGTGGTCGGCGTAACGGCGGCGTTCCTCTGGCACACGGAGCACAAGCACTCAGCACGCCTGCTGCTCGCCGCCACCGCGGGAAGCATCCTGCTCAACAACGTGCTCAAGCTGTACTTCGACCGCCCGCGGCCCGAGGTGTTCGAGAGGCTCACTCACACCGCCAGCTCTTCGTTCCCCTCGGGACACGCGATGAGCGCGACGGTCGTCTATGGCACCGTTGGCTATCTGCTCGCGCGATTGCAGAAGCACAGATGGTCGCGCGCGATCACACTGTCGCTCGCAGTCCTGATGATCGCGCTCATCTGCCTCACCCGACTCTACCTCGGCGTGCACTATCCGTCCGACGTGCTCGGCGGGATCATCGTCGGGCTCGCGTGGTCGGGCTTCTGCATGGCCACGCTCGAAGCCTCGCTCGCGCTCGCGCGCCGCCGTACGCCGCCGAGTGTCGTCGAGGAAGCGCCGACGCCGAAGGAGCAGGTGGCCACGCTGTCGCCAAGCGCGCCGCACTCCGTACCCGCGACATCGTCGCTCTAGCGCTCGGCTGGAACAAACGTTGCGCCCTCGCACGCCGAGCGCGCGCCGGGGCGCGTGCCGCTGTACGATCACCCGTACGCGGAGAGTCGATCATGGCCGCACGACGGAAGACTGGAAGTCGCAGGTATGGCAAGGCCGCGAACAAGAGCGTGAAGCGCGCGATGCACAAGCGCAAATCGGGCACGCTCAAGAGCGGCAGGAGCGGTCAGAAGGTGAAGAGCCGCGAGCAGGCGATCGCGATCGGATTGAGCGAGGCGCGCGAGTCCGGCGCGAAGGTGCCGCGCAAGCGCAGCGCGAAGAAGGGCGGCGCACGGAAGTCGTCGGGCGGACGCTCGTCGAGCGCGCGCAAAGCCGCGGCAAAGAAGGGCGGCCGGAAGACGGCGGCAAAGAAGCGTGCGCGCTCGACCGCCGCGAAGAAGGGCGCTCGGAAGCGGGCCAGGAGCCGCGAGATGATGTAGGACGAGTGGCGGAGCATCGGACCGTTCACCGGTGCTCCGTCACTCCCACCTGCCGACAGTATTCGAGCACGGGACACGTCGAGCACTTCGGCCGAATCCCCGTGCACACGTGCTTGCCGAACGGCACGAGCCGGCGATTGATCTCGATCCAGTATCTCTTCGGCAGCACGCGCTCGAGCGCGACGAGCGTCGCCTCCGGCGTGCGTCCGGCGACGTAGCCCCAGCGGTTCACCACGCGCCACACGTGCACGTCGACGCTGATGCGCGGCACATTGCGCGCGACGCCGAGCGCGAGGTTCGCGCACTTGGGGCCAACCCCCGCGAACGACTGCAGCACCTCGGCGTCCGCGGGGAGCTCGCCGCCGAACTCCTCCATCACTCGGCGCGCGATGGCGTGGATCTGCGCGGCCTTCGGACCGTGGAACGTCGCCGAGCGAATCGCTGCGTCGATGTCGGCGATGTCGAGCGCGGCGACGTCCGCCGGCGTCGGCGCCTGCTCGAGCAGCGCGAGCGCCGTCGGCAGCGACACCTCGTCCGTGGTGCGGATGGAGATGATGCACGCGACGAGCTGCTGGAAGAGCGTTCCGTAGCCGAGGTTGCGCAGCGCGAACATCGCCGCGTCCGGCACGTCGGACACGGCCGCGCGGATGCGTCGCATCACCTCGTCGATGTCGAACGGAAGCTTGGGCCCTTTCGACCCGATGGTCGTCTTCGCGACGCGCTTCCTCGTCGCTCTCGACGTCGTCTCACCGCGCGCGCGCCGCATCACCATGACGGCACGCGGCGGCAAGAACGACGCCCGCGACTACGCGGCTTTGCTCTCGCGCTCGCGCCGCTTTGGCTGCGGCTGCACCTGACGGAACAACCGACCGAGCGCGTCGACGACGCGGTCGTGCCCCTCCCGCAGCAGGGCGGCGAGGATGTGCTTGCAGATCTGCTCGCGCCACAGATGGTCGCCGCAGTCGCAGCGTGGGTGCGAGGTGGTGTACAGATCCACCCAGTGGTCGTGCTCCCCACCGGTGACGTGATAGCGGCCGTCACCCACCCGCTCTCCATGGAGCAGGAGGCTCCGCCCCAGCCGCTCCAGATCGACGCCCCCAACGGCGTCGATGTCGATCTTCAGTTCCTTCATTTTGCAGCTCCCAATCCGCGCGGAATCGTCCAGAATTGCCCCACTTCGGGCACCCGAATATTACCCGAAATATACCGCGGAAGTTCCGTGAATAGAAGGGGTCAGCATTGATTGTAAGTCATTGTCCTTCAATAGCTTACCAGCCAAAGTGGATGTGCGTATGCCAGGCGCGGCTGAAAAGCATTTCGCGCGGAGCGCCGGGCAACTGCTGCGCGCCGCGCGCTGGCTCTTCGCGCCCGGTCTGGGCCGTACGGCATCCAGGCGCTGGTAAGTGCTTTTCACGCGGAGGCGCGGAGGCGCGGAGAGGACCCAGCGGGAACACGGCGCCATGAAGGCTTCGATGCCGACCCCAATGCAGTGCTTTTGGGGTGTGGCTGGAGAGGGACGGTGCGCCGCCTTATGGAACGGCGACCTCGAGAGCAGTTCTCTCCGCGGCTCCGCGTGAATGCCTTTGGCGTTCAGCAGTTCAGTACTCCCACGCGCGCTCGTCTGTCCTCCGCGCCTTCGCGTGAAACCTCGTTGCGGTTCGAAGCGCACCCGCGCACTCGCGCACCCGCGCACCCGCGCGCTACTTCGACGCTACCAGGAACGGCTGCGTGGTCGGCTGCGGGCTGCCGCCCATGGGCTCGTCGGTCACCGCCACGGCGGCGAGCGAGTCCTTCGGCAGGGCATAGGTGGCCTGCATCATCACCTCGCCGTCCGGAGTCGGCCGGAAGGTTCCGGCGCTGATCTTGGCCGTCGGCGTCACGAGCCACATCTGATAGGTGCGGCCGGACTTGGGCATCGGCAGCCGATGCGCGACGAAAGTCCACGCGTCGTGCTGCTGGTCCCAGAACATCCGTCCCGTCGGAGCCGTCGGACTGGTCGACGCAAGGGTCATCACCGCGACCTGCGGCCCGATGAGGTTGGAGATCATCCGTTCGCGTGACGCGAGCGACGCGCGCAGCGAATCCATCTGCGCGAGCTGGGTGCCCTGCTGGCTCCGCGTCACCGCGAGCGACGCGCGCAACGCGTCGCGCTCGCGGCTCGCCTCGAGGAATCCGCCCACGCCGAGGATCGCGATCAGGCTCGCGGCCATCGCCATCCAGGTGGACGCGCCGACTCCGCGACGTGGCGTCGCAACGGGGCGAATGGGCGTGACGTCCGCGCGACGTGGCGCGCTCGCGACCGACGCACTCGCCTGCCCCGCGCTCGCCGACTCCACGCGAAGCGGC
>DATFOL010000364.1:0-7918 GCA_035265545.1 Gemmatimonadaceae bacterium
GCTGACGCGGAACATCGTGTTCTCGCAGCACAACCTGGTGACCGACCGGTCGTTCAGCGAGTTCCACGTGATCTTCTGCCGCAACGTGCTGATCTACTTCGACAAGACGCTGCAGAACCGGGTGCACTCGCTGTTCTACGATTCGCTCGTGATGCTCGGGATCCTGGCGCTGGGGAGCAAAGAATCGCTCAAGTTCTCGAAGTACGAGCCGTGCTACGAGAAGCTCAGCCCAATCGAGAAGCTCTACCGGAAGGTGCGGTGATGGCCATCGCGCCTGGAGTGGGGTACGATCTGGTGGTCGTCGGCACGTCGTGGGGCGGGCTCGCCGCGCTCCGCACGCTCATCGGCGGCCTTCCCGACTCCTTTCAGATGGCCGTCACGCTCGTCCAGCATCGCCACAAGGACTCCGACCACCTGCTGCGCACGCTGCTCCAGGAGCGCTCGTCGCTGCAGGTCTGCGAAGTGGAGGACAAGATGCCGCTGGAGCACGGGCACATCTACGTCGCGCCGCCGGACTATCACACACTCGTGGAGGCGGGCCACTTCTCACTGAGCACCGAGGCACCGGTGCGTTTCAGCCGACCATCGATCGACGTGACCTTCGGCTCCGCGGCGGACAGCTATGGACATCGGACCGTCGGGATCGTGCTCACGGGCGCGAACGCCGATGGCGCGGACGGGCTGCGACGGATCTCCGACCGCGGCGGGCTCGCGATCGTCCAGGACCCGGCCACGGCCGAGAGCCGAATGATGCCGGCCGCCGCGCAGAAGGCGGTGCCGCGCGCGCGGATCATCACGCTCGAGGAGATACCGGCGTTCCTGGCGTCGTTGCCGGCGGGCGTCCCCGAACGGGAGCACGCATGAGCACGGGAGCGACGCCGCTTCCGCGCCGCGAGCAGGCCTCGCAGGCGAACACCCCGGCCAACGCGCCGGGACCGAACGGAGAGTTCCGCCCCGGTCCCGTCGAGATCCTGCTCGTCGACGATCGCCCGGAGAACCTGCTCGCGCTCGAGGCGATTCTCGAGCCGCTCAACCAGACGCTGATCCGGGCGCACTCGGGGGACGAGGCGCTGCGCAAGCTGCTGCTGCACGACTTCGCCGTGATCCTGCTCGACGTGCAGATGCCAGGGATCAACGGCTTCGAGACGGCGCGGCTGATCAAGTCGCGCGAGCGCACCAAGTACATCCCGATCATCTTCCTCACCGCGATCAGCAAGGACGAGCAGTACGTGTTCGAGGGGTACTCCGTCGGCGCGGTCGACTATCTGGCGAAGCCGTTCCAGCCGGACATCCTGCGGTCGAAGGTCAGCGTCTTCGTCGACCTGTACCTGAAGCAGAAGCAGGTCTCGGAGCAGCAGGTGCTGCTGCGGGCGAGCGAGGTGCGCGAGCTGGAGCTCAAGCACAAGCTGGAGATCACGGAGTCGGAGGCGCGATTCTCCGAGATCGTCGGCTCGGCGATGGACGCGATCATCGTGTTCGACGCCGACGGCACGATCTCGCTGTTCAACGCGGCGGCGGAGCGGATGTTCGGCGTCCCCGCGCACGAGGCGATCGACCACGACATGCGAACGCTCTTCCCCAACGCGCTGCGGCAGAAGGCGCTCGACGACATCTGCAACGTGTCGTCCGAGGTGGAGCAGGGACAGAGCACGTCGCCGGCCGAGCACATCCTCTCGTTCACGGGGGTGCGTGCCGGCGGCGAGGAGTTTCCGATCGAAGCGACGGCGAGCTGCCTGGACGTGCGCGGGAAGCGCACGTACACCCTGATCGTGCGCGATATCTCCGAGCGGAAGCGCGCCGAGGCGGAGCTCAAGGAACAGGCGGAGTCGCTGGCGAAGGCCATGACGGAGCTCAAGGCGCTCAACGACGAGCTGGCCGACCGTCAGGCCGAACTGGAGCGCGCGATGGCGGCGCGCAGCCGCTTCTACGCCTCGATGAGCCACGAGCTGCGCACGCCGATCAACGCCGTGCTCGGCTACAGCACGCTGCTGCTGGAGAACATCTACGGGCCGCTGAACGAGAAGCAGGCCGAAGGCATCACCCGCACCCACAAGGCGGCGAAGCACCTGCTCGAGCTCGTGAACGACGTGCTCGATCTGTCGAAGATCGAGGCGGGGAAGATCGATCTGCGGCTCCAGCCGGTGTACTTCCCGGCGCTGATCGAAGATCTGTTCGTCACCGTGCGCCCACTGGCGGACCAGTACGGCTCCGAGCTCACGCTCGAGCACACGGGCGAGCCCTCGAAGGTGATCAGCGACCCGCGGCGGCTGCGACAGATCCTGCTCAATCTCCTCTCGAACGCGATCAAGTTCGGGAAGGGGAAGCCCATCGGCGTCGGCTCGCATCCGCGCGACGACGGCGGCATCGTGATCGAGGTGACCGATCAAGGCGAGGGGATCGCGCCGCCGGATCAGGGGAAGATCTTCGACGAGTTCGTCCAGCTCGGGAAGTCGCAGCTCACCGAGGGGACGGGCCTCGGGCTTCCCATCTCGCGCCGGCTCGCCGAGATGCTGCAGGGCGAGCTCGAAGTCACCTCGGAGGTCGGGAAAGGGAGCACGTTCCGCTTGAGTCTCCCCGCGACGTCCGATGGCCCGATGACGCGTGCGCCGAAGCACGCCGAGCCGAGCGACGTGGCGCACGCAGCCGGCTGATCGGCGCGCTTGACGATCGCGCGCGACGCGCACACTGTTGCTCGTCCGTGTACGGCGTGCGCCGAACTTCGCTCGGTGATCGCCGTCACATCGCGTTGCGACTCACAGAACGATCTGACGTGCGCTCTGAACTTCCTCGGCGGGACGCGGTATATTCCGGGATGCGTCTGCTTTGCGTGGGGCGCCACGCCTATCTCAGCGAGCACTTGTGCCGCTACTTTCGCGGCCTCGGTGCCGACTGCGCGGCGGCGGTGGGCGCAGCGGAGGCACTCAGTCTCGCGGAACAGTACGAGCCGCACGTCGTCGTCTGCGACTGTGATCTCATCACGCCCACGCTGCTCGATGAGTGGGCAGTGGAACCGCAAATGGCGGACGTGCCGCTCCTCGCAGTGAGCCTGACACGCCGACCCGAGGAGCTGCCGCCGGTGGAGCTCCTGGGCGTAGCCGGCGTCCTCTACCTTCCGGTCCTCGAGCGAGCGCAGATCCTGGCGTTGCTCGCCGGTGCGCATCGTAGCCGCGGCGTCGTACCGCCGGTCGGTTGGACGCCACCCGTCGGACCGCAGTCGATCACCGCACGTTGATCGGCGCGACGATCCAGTGCGGACACGCCGGAACGGTGAGCTGGGCGCGCTGAGCGCGAGCACGAGCCATCGCGACCACTCACATCTGGACGAGATGGCATCGGCCACGACGCTCGACGGCGCGCTCGACTCGCTCGATACCGGGGTGCTCGTGCTGAGTCACGATCTTCGGGTGTCGTACGCGAACGCGCGATGGGCAGCGTGGCGCGGTGCACCGATCCCCACCGGCGCACCGCTTGCGACACTCGTGGACCTCGCCGTGGGCGAGTCGCTGGTGGAGATCAAGGCGACGCTCGCCGACGGCGAGACGCGCAGCACGCACTTCACGCTTCGGCCGGCGCACGCCGACACCGCGCCGCGATTCATCGCCTGCACGGTACGCCGCCTCGGCGCCGGGCTGGTGATCGAGGCGCAGGGCGAGGCGAGCGACGACCGTCTGCCGCTGTACGACGTCGCGCGACGGCTCGCCGAAGTGGTGGACATGGCGGAAGTGCTGCGGACGCTGTGCGACATCGCGTCGCGCCAGTGCCAGGGTGCTGGCGCGGCGGTGCTGCGAATGACCGGCAAGCTCGGCGAAGTCGTCGCGGCGGTCGGCAACGTCGTGCCCGCGCGCGGACGGTGCTTCGAGCTGCATGGATCCATGCTCGAAGAAGCGCTCGGCCAGGACGACCTCGTCCATGAGGACAACTTCAGCGGCTCGGGGCGTCCGCTCATGCGCGTGGTCCCCGAGCTCAGTCTCGGACCGATCCTGATGGCGCCGCTGCGTGCGCACGGCGAGACGCTGGGGGTACTCACGGTCACGCGCGCGTCCGGCGGACGACCGTTCGCCCCGCGGGAGCGGGCGCGGCTTCGCGTGCTGGCCGACCACGCCGCGCTGGCGGTGCACAAGTCGCTGCTGCTCCAGCAGGCGCAGAGCGCCGACCGCGCCAAGGGCCGGTTCCTGGCCACGATGAGCCACGAGCTGCGCACACCGCTCACGGCGCTCGCCGGCTACGGCGAGCTGCTCGCCGATCAGGTGATCGGCCCGATGAGCGAGCCGCAGCTCGACATCCTCGAGCGCATGCGCTCGGTGACGAACCACCTCTCGGCGATGATCGAGGAGATCCTCGCTTTCACGAGCCTCGAGGAGGGACGCGAGACGGTGCGGCCCAGCGAGTTCCTCGCCGAAGACCTCGTGCGGTCCGCCCTCGCGGCGGTGGAGCCGATGGCCGAGCAGCGCGGGATCCTGCTCGACGTCAGGCTCGCGTCGACGGCGGTGCGCGTGACGAGCGACATCGACAAGGCGCGCCAGATCCTCGTCAACCTGCTCGGCAACGCGGTGAAGTTCACCGACCGCGGGCGGGTGACGATTCGCCTCACGAAGGCGAGCACCTCGGTGCGGATCGACGTGCAGGACACGGGGATCGGCATCCCGGCCGGCGAGCTGCCCCGACTGTTCCGTCCCTTCGCCCAGGTGGACACCGGCCTGACGCGCCGGCACGGCGGCACCGGGCTCGGGCTGTACATCTCGCGCCGGCTCGCCACGATGCTCGGCGGACACATCGAGGTGGCGAGCGAGCCTGACGTCGGGTCGACGTTCAGCGTCGTGCTTCCACTGGAGTGGCACGGACCCGAACCGCGGTGAGTTGGCTGGTTGGATAGCTAGTTAGTTGGGGGTGAGCTAGTGAGCTGAACGGCCCTGGCTACGAACCAGCCTGGAAGCCCCACTGAGGGATCTCCGCGCTGGTCGTGCCCAGGGCCGTCAACGCACCAATCAACCGACCAACCAACTCGCTATCCGACTCACCAACTCACTGTCCAAACGCCTGTCC
This sequence comes from Gemmatimonadaceae bacterium, assembly GCA_035265545.1. GTDB lineage: Bacteria > Gemmatimonadota > Gemmatimonadetes > Gemmatimonadales > Gemmatimonadaceae > AG11. Next base: position 5,044 of record DATFOL010000364.1, read on the forward strand.
TTCCCACGGCGTCGACCGCTAAGTTTTAGGGGATGAGCACCTTTCCTCCGACGACAACCGTCTTCAACGACGGCTACATCGCCGAGACGTACGAGGCCTACCGTCGTGATCCATCGGCGGTGGACGAGTCCTGGCGTCAGTTCTTCCGTACGGCCGAATCGCTGGCGGGCATCACCACGGGCGGCGGGACGAGGAGCGACCCCGCCCTGCTGCGCAAGACGGCGGGCGCCGCGGCGCTGATCGACGCGATCCGCCACTACGGCCATCTCGCCGTGCAGCTCGATCCCCTCGGCGGCAAGCCCTCGGGCGCGGCAGAGCTCACGCCGGAGTTCCACGGCATCACGGAGCAGGAGCTGGCCGACGTGCCGGCGAGCGCGCTCGGATATCAAGAGGGAACGGCGGCCGACGTCGTGCGCGCGCTGCGCGGAGTGTACTGCGGAAAGATCGGTCTCGAGTTCGTGCATCTCAGCGACGAGGAAGAGCGGCTGTGGTTCCGCCGCACGCTGGAGGACGGCGCGCACACCCAGACGCTGGGCGCCGACGAGAAGCTCGCCTTGCTACGGCGGCTCACCGAGGTCGATGGCCTGGAGCGGTTCCTCCAGCGCGCGTACCTGGGGTACAAGCGCTTCTCGATCGAGGGGACGGACGTGCTCGTCCCGATGATCGACGAGGCGATCACGCGCGCGGCGCAGGGTGGTGCGCGCCAAGTGGTGATGGGCATGGCGCACCGCGGCCGGCTCAACGTGTTGACGCACGTGATGGGGATGTCGTACGTGGAGATGTTCGGCGAGTTCGAAGGCCGGCAGGGCGAGACGAGCGCCGACAGCAGCACGGGCGACGTGAAGTACCACCTCGGCTACGAGAGCGAGCGAAAGGTCGGCGCGACGACGATCAAGCTGGAGCTCGCGCCGAATCCGAGCCATCTCGAGGTAGTGAACCCGGTGATGTCGGGGATGGCGCGCGCGTACCAGCGCGAGGCCGGCGCCCCGGGTGGGCGGAACGAGCGGCTGGTGCTGCCGATCTGCATTCACGGTGACGCGGCGTTCCCCGGCGAGGGCGTGGTGCCGGAGACGTTCAACCTCTCGCGGCTGCGCGGATATCGCGTGGGCGGGACGCTGCACATCATCGTCAACAACCAGGTCGGATTCACGACCGATCCGATCGACGCGCGGTCGACCCACTACGCAAGCGATCCGGCGAAGGGGTTCGAGGTGCCGGTGCTGCACGTGAACGCCGACGACGCGGATGCGTGCATCACGGCCGTTCGGCTCGCGGTGGCGTATCGCGACCAGTTCGCGAAGGACGTGCTGATCGATCTCGTGGGCTATCGCCGATGGGGCCACAACGAGACCGATGCGCCGGAGTTCACGCAGCCCAAGCTGTACGACCTGGTGAAGGCGCATCCCACGCCTCGTCAGGTATGGGGAACGCGGCTCGTGAGCGAGGGAATCGCGAGCGACGCCGACGTGCAGGCGATCGACAAGGAGTTCGCCGACCGGATCGCGGCCGTTTACAACCAGATGAAACCCGCGCCGCCCGAGGACGGGAACGGAGTGAAGCCCGCGCCGTCGGCGCCCGCGGCGGATCCGGCCACCGCCGTGCGCGGCGATGCGCTGGACGCGTTGAACACGCGGCTCCTCACCTGGCCGCAGGGGTTCAAGCCGAACTCGCGGCTCGCCAAGACGCTCGAGCGGCGGCGCGACGCGCTGCACAACGGCGGCATCGACTGGGGCCACGCCGAAGCGCTGGCCTTCGGCACGCTGCTCAGCGACGGCGTGAGCATCCGCATGAGCGGGCAGGACATCGAGCGTGGCACCTTCGCGCATCGCCATGCGGTGCTGCACGACGTCGACACGGGCGCCACGTACACGCCGCTCGCCGACCTGCCGCAAGCGCGCGCGACGTTCGAGATCTACAACAGCCCGCTCTCGGAGACCGCCGTCATGGGGTTCGAGTACGGCTTCTCGACCGCAGCGCCGCGCGACCTGGTGCTCTGGGAAGCGCAGTACGGCGACTTCGTCAACGTCGCGCAGCCCATCATCGACCAGTTCATCTCGGCCGACCGCGCGAAGTGGGGGCAGCGGAGCGGCCTGGTGCTGCTGCTGCCGCACGGCTACGAGGGGGGCGGGCCGGAGCACTCGAGCGCGCGGCTCGAGCGGTTCCTCCAGCTCTGCGCCGAGCGGAACATGGTGGTGGCGTATCCTTCGACGCCGGCGCAGTACTTCCACATCCTGCGCCGGCAGGCGCTGCGCGTCGACCGGCAGCCGCTGGTGCTGATGCAGCCGAAGAGCCTCCTGAGACTGCCCGCGGCGATGTCGCGGCTCGAGGATCTGTCGGAGGGCGGGTTCAAATCGGTGATCGACGACGTGGCGGTGGACGCGCGTCGCGACGAGGTGCGGCGGCTCGTGCTGTGCACGGCCAAGATGTACTACGATCTGCTCGCCGCGCGTCAGGACGGAGCGGATGTCGCACTGGTGCGCGTGGACGAGCTGTATCCGTGGCCCGGCGACGCGGTGGCGGAGATCGTGGATCGCTACCCGAACCTCGAGGACGTGGTGTGGGCACAGGAGGAGCCAAAGAACATGGGCGCCTGGAGCTACATCTCGCCGCAGCTGCGGGTGGCGACGGGGAACATGCTGACCATCCGGTACATCGGTCGGCCGGAACGCGCGAGCCCGGCGGAGGGTTACTCGAAGGCGCACGAGGAAGAGCAGAAGCGCATCGTGGCCGAGGTGCTCAACCCCGCGCCGACCAGCGCCAAACGAAAGACCTCGAAGGTATGACGAGAACGATGCGGCTCCTCGCAGCCGCGACCATCTTCGTACTCGCCGCGCCGCGACTCCTCTCAGCCCAGGAGCGCGGCGCAGTCGCGTTG
>DATFOL010000365.1:0-3069 GCA_035265545.1 Gemmatimonadaceae bacterium
CGGGATCAGGGCAACCAGGTAGACCAGTCCAGCCGGGATCCACATGATGAGTCCCGCGAGCAGCTGATCCTCGAGGGGACTGAGTCCCCAAGGTCCGCTGGTGGCGTAGTGCGCGAAGTACCACGGATGCGACGAGAAGGAGATGAGCGCACCGAGCAGGGTGCACTGCAGCCCCGCCGCGAACAGGTAGAGCGTCGCCACGCCCACTCCGAATCGCCGCCGGCGATGCGGCTCGGCGATCGGATACCAGAACAGCAGCGCCGTGAGGAAGAAGCTCGCGTGCTCGGCGACGTGCACGCTCTCGTGGCGCAGGGCGGCGTCGTACAGCGTCGGGACGTGCCAGAGCCAGAGCGCGCCGATGTGCAGCGTGAACGCGACGAGCGGGCGGCGGAGCGCTTCCCACAGCGCCGGCAGAGCGTGCTGTGTGCGCCACCACGCGCCCACGCCGCGTCGCGCTTCGATGCCTAGCGCCCAGAGGGTGGCGGTGCCGACATCGCCGAGCACGAGGAGCGGCGCGGCAACGACGACGAGCAGCATGTGCTGCGTCATGTGCGCGGCGAAGAGTGCCGTGGCGACCGCGTCGATCGGCGAGAGCAGCGCGAGCGCCGTCGCGACGATGCCACCCGCGAAGCACGCGACCCGCCACCGCGGAACGCCGCGACCGGAGCCCGCCGCCCTCCAGAGCGCGCGCACGCCACGCGCATAGCACCAGCACGCGAGGGCGAGACCGACGATCACGACCGGCGCGAGCGTCCACGACGACCAGAGGTCGTGTGGCTCGGGCGCGCGTCCCACATGCGCCCACGCGGCGCACGGATACGCGACGAGCGCGCCGCCAGCGGCGACGATGCTTCGGCGGGTGATCTCTCGCACGTCGGGCGAGAGGGCAAAGCGAATGCCGCGCACGATCGCCGCGAGCAGCATTCCAAGCGTCGGCACCGCAACCAGTTGGTACGAAAGTGTACGCACCGGCGACAACCGTGTGCAGATGAACGTTTTGTGAGATGAAGAATGACCCAGAGGTACGCTTTTTTCGAAAGGAGGTCGCGAACGATACCTTCGCCCGAGGTCGAGTGATGACGCGATGCAGGCCGGACGCGAGCCGCTGTAGCGTGGGGCTCACCTCCGTGAGGACATTCTCCGCGGCGATCGCGCTCGGCGTCATCGTCTCCGCCGTCGCATGCACGCGCGAAGGAGAGCCCGAGCCGCCGCGCGGGCCGGCGTCCGCCGTGCTGCCCGCGTCGGCCGGTCCGCGCGCGACTGTCGCGCTGGACGCCGAGGACGGGCAGTGGACGATGCCGATCAAGAGTTACTCGGCGGCGCGCTACAGCCAGCTCGGTGAGATCACCACCGACAACGTGAAGAACCTGCGACCGGCGTGGACCTTCTCGACGAGCGTGCTGCGCGGGCACGAGGAGCCGCCGATCGTCGTCAACAATACGATGTACGTGTTGACGCCGTTCCCGAACATCCTCTACGCACTCGACCTCACTCAGCCCGGCGCGCCGAAGAAGTGGCAGTACGAGCCGAAGCCGCAGTCGGAGGCGCAGGGCGTCGCGTGCTGCGACGTCGTGAATCGCGGTCCGTCCTTCGCCGACGGGAAGATCGTCTTCAACACCCTCGACAACCACGTCGTCGCCGTGGATGCGACGACGGGCAAGGAGGTGTGGAAGACGAAGGTCGGTGACATCAACATCGGCGAGACGATGACGATGGCGCCGCTGGTGGTGAAAGGGAAAGTCCTCGTCGGCAACTCGGGCGGCGAGATGGGCGTGCGCGGCTGGCTCAAGGCGCTCGATCTCGGGAGCGGGCGGCTACTGTGGACCGCGTACAGCACGGGCCCCGACGTCGACGTGAAGATCGGTTCACGCTTCAAGGCCTTCTACCCGAAGGATCAGTGGAAGGACCTCGGCGTCAATACATGGCAGGGGGAGCAGTGGAAGATCGGCGGCGGCAACGTGTGGGGATGGCTGTCGTACGATCCGCAGGCGAACCTCGTGTATCACGGCACGGCGAACCCGGGTCCGTGGAATCCCGATCAACGACCGGGCGACAACAAGTGGACGTCGACGCTGTTCGCTCGCGACCCCGACACCGGTGAGGCGGTGTGGGCGCTGCAGAAGAGCCCACACGACCTGCACGACTACGACGGCGTCAACGAAGCCGTGCTGATCGACGTGCCGTGGAAGGGGCAGACGCGGAAGGCGCTGATCCATCCCGACCGCAACGGCTACGTCTACCTGATGGACCGGATGACGGGAGAGATCCTGTCGGCCGAGCCGTTCGTGCACATCACGACGTCGCGCCGCGTGAACATCTCGAACGGCTCCCTCGAGTACGTGCCGGACAAGAAGCCCAAAGTCGGCGAGGTGGTGCGCGACATCTGTCCCGCGTCTCCAGGCGGGAAGGACTGGCAGCCGTCGTCGTTCTCGCCGCGCACTGGGCTGCTCTACATGCCGCACCAGAATCTGTGCGAGGATGCGGAAGGGCTCGAAGCCAACTACATCGCCGGCACGCCGTACGTGGGGATGAACGTGCGCATGTACGCCGGACCTGGCGGACATCGCGGCGAGCTCACCGCGTGGGATCCGGTCGCGGCGCGGCCGGCGTGGAAGGTCACCGAGAAGTTCCCCGTGTGGAGCGGCACGGCGGTGACCGCGGGCGACGTCGTCTTCTACGGCACGATGGACGGCTGGTTCAAGGCCGTGGACGCGCGCAATGGGAAGCCGCTGTGGCAATACCGCACCGGCTCGGGGATCATTGGACAGCCCGTGACGTACCGCGGCCCGGACGGCAAGCAGTACGTCGCGGTGATGTCGGGCGTGGGCGGCTGGGCGGGGGCGATCGTGGCGGGCAACCTGGATCCCCGCGACTCGACCGCTGCGCTGGGGTTCGCCGCGGCGATGAAGGATCTGCCCGACGCGACCCAGAAGGGCGGCACGCTCTACGTCTTCTCCCTGCCATGAGGACGCCGCCGATGCGACGACTGCCGAAGGGACGCCAACTCGTGCTGTGCGCCGCTGCCGCGACGCTCGTGGCCACGCTCGGCGCCTGTCAGCGTGAGCAGCG
>DATFOL010000366.1:0-2360 GCA_035265545.1 Gemmatimonadaceae bacterium
GCTCGTGTACCTCGAGCTGCTCCGCCGCGTCGTGCTCGAGGAGGGAAAGTCGGCGATCGTGCTCGTGCCGGAGATCGCGCTGACGCCGCAGACGGTCGACCGCTTCCGCGCCGTGTTCGGCGATCAGATCGCCGTCCTTCACAGCGCGCTCTCCGACGGCGAGCGCTACGACGCCTGGCTCGCGTTGCGCCGCGGCGAGAAGCGCATCGCGGTCGGCGCGCGATCGGCGATCTTCGCGCCGCTCCGCGACCTCGGCGCGATCGTCGTGGACGAGGAGCACGAGTCGAGCTACAAGCAGGGCGAAGCGCCGCGCTACCACGCGCGCGAGGTGGCGATCGTGCGCGCGCGCGCCGAGGGCGCGGTGGTCGTGCTCGGGAGCGCGACGCCGAGCCTCGAGAGCTGGAGCAACGCGCAGAGCGGCAAGTACGAGCTGCTGACACTGCCCGAGCGCGCCGGGGTGGCGCGGCTGCCGAAGGTCGCGGTGGTCGACCTGCGCGTCGAGCGCGCGAAGGCCCCGCCGACCGAGACGCCGAGCGCCGACGCGGCGTTCGCGATGGCGGTGAGCCCAGCGCTGGCGGATGCACTGCGCGAGCGCCTGACGCGGCGCGAGCAGAGCATCCTCCTCCTCAACCGTCGCGGCTACGCGGCGTTCGTGCAGTGCGGCACCTGTGGCGACGTCGCCACGTGCCCGAACTGCAGCATCAGCCTCACCTACCATCGAACGCCGGAGCGGTTGGTCTGTCACTACTGCCAGCATGCCGAGCCGCTGCACGAGGCGTGTCCCCGATGCGCCGGTGCGCGGCTACGGCAGCGCGGACTGGGCACCCAGCAGGTGGAGCGGATGCTCGTCGAGCGCTTTCCGACGGCGCGCGTCGCGCGCATGGACGTCGACACGACGAGCGGGAAGTGGGCGCACACCGAGATCCTCGACCGCGTCGCGGCGGGCGAGGTGGACATCCTGCTCGGCACGCAGATGATCGCCAAGGGGCTCGACTTCCCGAACGTCACCCTGGTGGGCGTGATCGACGCCGACGTGGGGATCAACCTTCCCGACTTCCGCGCATCGGAGCGCTGCTTCCAGCTTCTCAGCCAGGTCGCCGGGCGTGCGGGCCGGGGCCCGAAGGGGGGCGAAGTGCTGATCCAGACGCGTGCGCCGTCGCATCACGCCGTGCGGTGCGCCGTGACGCACGACTACCACGCGTTCGTGGACGAGGAGCTGAAGGGGCGGAAGCATCCGCCCTATCCGCCGACGCTGAGGCTGGCGAACGTCGTCCTGAGCGGACCACAGGAGGAGGGGACGGCCCGCCTCGCGACCCGCACGGCGGCGTGGCTGCACCGACTGATCGCCAAGGGCGAGATCGACGGCGTGACCGTGATCGGTCCCGCCCCCTGCCCGGTGGAGCGCGTCAAGCAGCGCTGGCGGTGGCACGTGCTGATCAAGGCGGAGCGGCCAGGGGAGCTGGGGAGGGTGGCCAGGTATCTGGTGGAGAGGTTCGAGGTGCCGGGCGAGTTCAGAATGACGGTGGACAGGGATCCGGTGGCTTTGCTGTGACTACCGCTGCCGTACCGAGTACTACTGACGTACCCGGTACCCAGACTCTCGCGACTACTTCCCGGAAGGCGCGGCGCGTCCCTCTCTCGGGACGCGCTGTCGTTCTCCGGCCTGTCCGGGAGGAGATCCCGACGTGCATTCAGGGGGCCAGCTTACCGGGTCTCGGTACCGGGTACTGAAGTACTCGGTACTGATGTGGTAGTTCTCGGTACTGATGTAGCAGTTCGCAGTTGCCCCAACGCTTCCGTCCCAGTGAGATTGAATCGTGCCCACCTTCAACCCTCCCAACTTCACCAAGCCCCTCCTCGCCGCCGCGCCCGATGCGCGGTTCGTGCCGGCTCCGGCCGATGGCGTCCTGCCCGAGGGCTTCTTCTCCACCACCAACCTGCCGACCTACGTGCGGATCGGGGGGGCGTGGCGCCTGCCGCGTGAGCCGCGGATGGACTCGGCGCTCGTGCTCGCACCGGACGGCGAGCTGTGGGTTCGCGAGGGCCGGCGCCTGAAGAAGGGCGATCAGGTGGCCGTCGGCGAGGCGGAGGATGGGCGCGAGGGGATCTATGTCCACGCCACCGCCTTCATGGAGGAGGTCGGGAGCGACGGCGAGTTCAAGTTCATGGTCAGCGAGGTCTCGCGCGAGAAGCCGATCGACTACGCGCTGATGGCGAAGATCCTCGTGGACGAGCGAGACGGCGGCGGCTATCCGATCTGGGTCGCCGGCCCCGCGCTGGTGCACTCGCGGGCGCGCAACGACATGGTCTGGTTCATCCAGAACGGGTTCGTCGGCGCGCTGCTCGCCGGGAACGCGGTC
>DATFOL010000367.1:0-18729 GCA_035265545.1 Gemmatimonadaceae bacterium
CAGCCCCTCGCTGTACTCGACGGTGGTGGGAGCGCTGCGTCCGAACCCTCCCCCACCGACGACGCGCACGGGCGCGCCGCTGGTGTCGACGCCGGGCCAGCGCCGAGGTGTGTTCGCCGGCAGATCGGCCTCACGCATCGGAAACGTTACCGGCAGCTTGCCTGACGGTGTGGCGAGCCCGAACAGCAGCCGCGCGACGATCGCGCCGTCCTCCTGGCCCGGGAACCACGCCTCGAGCACCGCCGGAACCGCGTCGATCCACGGCGTGAGCGACGACGCGTTGTCCTTGAGGAGGACGATGGTGCGCGGGTTCGCCGCGGCGATTGCCGTGATGATCGAGTCCTGCCCCTTCTCCAACGCGATGCTCTCCCTGTCCTGCCCTTCCTCGGCGATCGTGCCCGCCAGCACGATGGCGACGTCGGCCGCGCGCGCCGCCGCGACCGCGGCACCGAGGTTGGCCCGATCGTCGGCGACCACGGTGAGCGTCGTCGTCGCGGGAGACTTCAGCTGCGCGAGGACCTGGCGGACACCCTCCAGCGGCATCACGGTGGCGAACGGAATCACGTCGGAGCTTCCCCCGCAGCAGCCGGCGACCGACTTCGTTGCATACTCGGCCTGGCCGATGAGCGCGATGGAGCGCACCGCCTTCGCGTCGAGCGGCAGAGTGTTGCGGTCGTTCTTCAACAGCACCGCGGACTGCTCGCCGATCGAGCGCGCGATCGCCGCGTTCCGCGCCACCTGGATCGGCGTCTCCGTGACCGGCCGATCGAAGATCCCGAGCCGGAACATCTGCCGGTAGCGTCGCGCGAGCGCGGTGTCGATGTTCGCTTCCGTGATCTCGCGCTTGTCGAGCGCCGCGCGAAGACGCTCCGGCGAGAAGAACGGGGTAAGCGGGCCAAGTGCGAGGCCAGGCATCTCGTGGTCCATGCCGGCCAACAGCGTGGGCACCGTGCTGTGCACGGCGAAGAAGTCCGACTGCACGTAGCCCTTGAAGCCCCACTCCTTGCGCAGCACGTCGGTGAGGTGGTGTGCATCCTCACACGAGTAGGGCCCGTTCACTCGGTTGTATGCGCACATGATCGACGCGACGTCGCCGCTCCGCACCGCCATCTCGAACGGGAGCAGGTAGAGCTCGTGCAGGGCGCGGTCCGAGACGATCGCGTTGAGCGACGTGCGGTTGGTCTCGTGATCGTTGGCGATGAAGTGCTTCGCCATCGCGATCACGCCGTGCTTCTGCATCGCGCGGATCTCGGCCACGGCCATGGTGCCGGTGAGAAATGGATCCTCGCCGAAGTACTCGAAGTTTCGACCGCCCTGCGGCACCCGCGCGAGGTTGAGGCCCGGTCCCTCGAGCACGTGCAGCGCACGATTCCGTGTCTCGACGCCGATGACGTCGCCGAACTGCGCTGCGACGGCGCGGTCGAACGAGGCGGCGACGGCCATCGCCGACGGCAGCGCGGTCGCCTTGGCGGAGACGGTGCTCATCAACGCGGCCCGCGGCAGGTTCGGTGTGTTCACCGGGACGCAGTCGTTCTGCCCCACGCCGACAGGCCCATTCGTGATGCGGAATGTCGGGATGCGCAGCCGCGCGATCGCCGGCACGTGGCGCGCGCCATAGCAGCTCGGTATCTCGGGTATCACCCCGGGCGCCCCGACGAGCTGCTGCATCTTCTCGGCTAGGGTCATCGCGCCGAGCAGGAGCGTCGTGCGCCGCTCGGGGCTGAGCCCGCTGCGCATCCACGGCGCCGCCTGCGCGATTGCCACCGAGGGGACGAGGAGTATCGCGGCGAAGAGACCGCGGCGAATGCAGCGCCGGATGAGAGTCATGCGTTGAACTAGGTGCCCGGGATGTCGGCACGCAATGCATCATCTGGCGCGCCCGGGGAACCCGCTCGCATCTTGGCCGTGCAGCACCAGCTGGTCACACTCGAAGAGTCCACGGAGACTGTGCAATGACACGACGGGTATTCGGCATCGGTGTCCTCGTCGCGGCGTGCGTGACGCTCGCTGCCGCGGCCCTTCCGCCGAAGGATACCGCGGTGAACGTCGGCGCCGACGACATCGGCGGCGTCGTCACCGGTCCCAACGGGCCGGAGGCCGGCGTGTGGGTGATCGCCGAGACCAGTGACCTGCCGACGAAGTTCGTGCGCATCGTCGTGACCGACGATCAGGGGCGTTACCTCATCCCCGATCTTCCGAAGGCCAACTACAACGTCTGGGTGCGCGGCTACGGCCTCGTGGACTCGCCGAAGTCGGCGTCGACGATCGGCCAGACGCTTGCGCTCAAGGCCGTGCCCGCGCCGAACCCGCGCGCCGCCGCCGAGATCTATCCCGCTGGCCATTGGTATTCGCTCCTCGAGGTGCCGGCGAAGACCGAGTTCCCCGGCACTGGTCCGACGGGCAACGGCATCTCGCCGACCGTGAAGAGCCAGGCGGACTTCCTGCGCACGATCAAGTCGGGCACCTGCACGGCCTGTCACCAGCTCGGCACCAAAGGCACGCGCGAGATCCCCGCGATGTTCAAGTCGCTGCCGACCAGTACCGCGCAATGGGAGCGTCGCGTGCAGTCGGGCCAGGCCGGCGCCGGCATGCTCGCGAACATCGGACGGCTGGGCCATCAGCGCACGATCAAGATGTTCGCCGACTGGACGGATCGCATCGCCGCGGGCGAGGTGCCTTCCGCGCCGCGCCGGCCGCAGGGAATCGAGCGCAACGTCGTCATCACCGAGTGGGACTGGGCCGATCCCAAGGCGTACCTGCACGACGTCGTCTCCACCGATCGGCGCAACCCGACGGTGAACGCGAACGGTCTGCTCTACGGCGCGCTCGAGGCGAGCGCCGATTACCTGCCCGTGCTCGACCCGGTCCGCCACACCACGAGCCGCGTGCCGCTCACGCCGCGCGATCCGAACACGGAGATCGCCGCGGGCACGCACCCCGGCGCGACGTCGCCCTACTGGGCCGACGAGGCGATCTGGACGAGCAAGACGAACGTCCACAATCCGATGATCGACCAGAAGGGGCGCGTCTGGATCACCGCGGCCATCCGTCCGCCCGACAATCCCGCCGTCTGCAAGACGGGCAGCGCGCATCCGTCGGCGAAGCTGACGCCGGTGAACCGGTCGGGCCGTCATCTCGCGATGTACGAGCCGAGGACGAAGAAGCTGACCCACATCGGCACCTGCTTCTCCACGCACCATCTGATGTTCGCCGAAGATGCGAACCACACGCTGTGGACGAGCGGCGGCGGACCGGTGGTCGGATGGCTGAACACGAAGCTGTTCGAGGAGACCGGCGACGAGGAGAAGTCGCAGGGATGGACCGCGCTCGTCGCCGACGCAAATGGAAACGGCAAGCGCGACGAACACACGGAGCCGAATCAGCCGGTCGATCCGGCGAAGGACCGGCGCCTCTCCGCGAGCCTCTACGCCGTCTCGCCCGCGCCCGACGGCTCGATCTGGGGCTCGTCGCTCGGCTTTCCGGGCGGCATCGTGCGGCTCACGCCCGGCGCCAATCCGCCCGAGACGGCGCTCGCCGAGTACTTCGAGGTGCCCTACGACAATCCGAAGGCGAGCAAGCAGGGCTTCTCGCCGCGCGGCATGGACGTGGATCGCAACGGCGTGGCGTGGGTCGCGCTGGCGAGCGGGCACCTGGCGAGCTTCGATCGTCGCAAGTGCACGGGCCCGCTCAACGGACCGACCGCGACCGGACAACACTGCCCCGAGGGCTGGACGCTCTACACCGAGCCGCTCCCGCAGATGAAGGGCGTCGCCGAGGACGGCAGCGCCGAGGCGAGCTACTACACGTGGGTCGATCAGTTCGACGCGCTGGGGCTCGGCAAGAACACACCGATCAACACCGGCAACGCCTCCGAGGCGCTGCTCGCGCTGAAGGACGGACAGTTCGTCGTCCTGCGCGTCCCCTATCCCACCGGCTTCTACACGAAGTGGATGGATGGCCGCATCGACGACCCGAACGGCGGCTGGAAGGGACGCGGCATCTGGACCACGGTCAGCACCCGCACACCATTTCACATGGAGACGGGCAAAGGGACGACGAGCAAGGTGGTGCGCTTCCAGCTCCGACCGGATCCCCTCGCGCAGTGAGCGCGAACGGCGCTTGCCGAGCTTGTCAGCGTGTCGGTGGCACCATGCTTGACTAGGATCGCCACATGGCTGAGCGCCCGGGAATCTTCCCTACCTTCTTCCTCTCGGGCTTCGAGTGCTCGACGTTCCGGTGGAAGGATCGCAAGCGTCGCGACCTCGTCGAGGAAACCCAGCACCGCACTCACGCTCGCGAGGACTACGCCATCCTCGCGAGCCTTGGCATCGCGGTGGCGCGGGAGGGTGTGCCGTGGCCGATGGTGGATCGTGGAGGAGACTACGACTTCTCTCTCGTCGATCCGTTGATCGAGGCGATGAACGAGGCGAAGATCCTGCCGATCTGGGATCTCTGTCACTACGGCTATCCCGACGACGTCGACCCCTTCACGCCGGCCTTCACCGACCGTTTCGCGCGCTACGCTCGCGCGGCCGCAGAGTACGTGACGGCACGCGTGCGCGGACCACACTTCTTCACGCCAATCAACGAGATCACCTTCTGGGGATTCTGTGGCGGCGAGTGGGGGTGGGCCGCGCCGTTCGGCAACGAGAAGGGCACTCGCTTCAAGCTCCGGCGGGTCCTCTGCGAAGCGGCGATCGCGGGCGTACGCGCGATCCGCGAGGTCGATCCCGAATCGCGCATGGTCCACGTCGAACCGTTGATCCAGGTGGTGCCGCCGAAGGACCGACCCGATCTCGCCGACGAGGCGGAGAACGAGATGCGCGACGACGCGTGCTTCGCCTGGGACGTGCTCTGCGGACGCCAGCACCCCGAGCTCGGCGGTGCCCCCGAGATCCTCGACATCGTCGGCGCCAACTGCTACTCGTTCGGGCAGATGGAGTATCGCGAGCAGGGGCCGCACATGGCGCTAGAGCCGCGCGACGAGCGCATCCGGCCGCTGTGCGACATGCTCGCCGACATCTGGGAGCGCTACCACCGTCCGATGATCATCGCCGAGACCAGCGGGCTCGGCGTCGGACGGCCGGCGTGGCTCAAGGACGTGATCGAGGAATCGCTCGCCGCGGTGGACCGCGGCATCGATCTCCACGGCATCTGTCTCTTCCCCGGGGTGGACATGCCCAACTGGCACACCGGAGAATGGCTGCACAACGGCATCTGCGATCTCGTCGAGGAGCATGGGAACCTGAAGCGCGTTCCGTTTGGCCCCTACGTCGACGAGCTGCGACGCTGGCAGCGCGAGCTGAATCGCGTCACCGTCCTCGACGAGGATCCGTTCAGCGACCCGGTCGAGCTGCAGGACGTCGTGCACGCGGCGGAGCGGATGCGCACGAGCCCCGATAAGGACTGGTCTTGATGTGGGTGACTGGGTGACTGGGTGGGTGACTGGGTGACTCAGTGACTCAGTGACCTGCGCGGCGCTTCGCGCCGCTGGTGACTCGGTCGGTACTGAGTCACTGAGTCACTGAGTCACTGAGTCACTGAGTCACTGAGTCACTGAGTCACTAGGTCACTAGGTCACCGAGTCACCGCAGCTCCGGTTCCGTTCACTTTCCCCCAGCATGCCCTCCACCCGCTTCTGGCTCCTCCTGTTCCTCGGGCAGATTGCGGTGCTCGCGCTCCTCGCGTGGCTCGGCGAGGCGCGCACTCCGGCTCCGCTGCGCTGGCTCGGCATCGCCTGCATCGTCGGGATCTTCCTCTCGACGCCCGCGCTCATCGTCAAGGCGTTCGTCGCGGGCCAGCAGCGCATCGGCAACGGCGAGCTCTCGATGGTGCAAGGCGTGGCGCGCCACGAGGTCGCCCTCGTCGTCGGCGCGTGGGTATTGATGGGTGCAGCGCTCGCCATGGCCTGGCCGACGATCAAGCGGGACATCGCGGTCGAGCGGCAGACGAACGCGCTCGCTGCGCATATGGATGCCGCCCCGGCCGACATCGCCGCGATGAGCGCGCCGCCCTCATCGCCCGTGCGCGAGTCGGAGTCGCGGGTCGCCGACCCGGTCGTCACTCCCCGTCCGGGCTCACCCGAGCGCGCCGCCATCCTCGACGCACTCCGTACTCGGCTCAAGTCGAAGAGCCGATTCAAGGTGGATCACATTCGCATAGCGGGCGAGTGGGCGTTCCTCCGCGCGACCGAGACGGTGCAGATCGAGGGCGACGAGCAGCAGGAGACCGACCTCACCGTCGTCGCGCTGCTCGAGAAGCCGAAAGCGTCGGCCACTGGCTGGTGGCGCATCGCCGACATGTGGACACTTCCCGACAACGACGCCAGGCCGCTCGCCGATTTCACGCGCCGCGTGAAGCAGCGCATCGCCGCCGAGCGTCTGCCGGCCGCGCTGCTCCCCGACGATCTGTGAGCGCGTCGTTCACCCTTGCTCTCTGCGCACTTCCAGCGCACCCCCGCACCCGGCGCGTTCAATGCCTCGCATGGCCCTCGTCACCGTCGTCGTCGTGTCCGTGCTAGGAGTAGGCTGGGTCACCCGCGCGTTCGCCAGCCCCTGGCGGCGAATCGTCGTTCAGAAACGTCTCGAGAAGGCGGAGCGTGTGGACCTCGCGGGTCTCGCGTCGATCGAGCTGCCGTCGAGCTTCAAGCCGGTGGGGCGCGGTTGGGGGAACTCGCGCGAGGGGCATTTCAGTCCGGCCACTCTCGCTCAGCATCGCGACGACTACCAGATCATGTTCCGGTTCGAGCAGGGGCAACACCACGTGCTCGGCGGTTACCTCGCCGATCCGGTGATGCTGTACGTCACGCTGTACAACCCGAGCAAGCCGAAGCCGGACGCGACGAAGATCACCGCCACGACGATCCAGAAGTTCTACCCGCCGGTCAACACCGACTGGCCGCGATTCAACGCGCACTTCGACGCGCAGCGCTGGCTCCCCGACGTCGTGACGGGCGACGCAGTGACGCGCGCCGCGGCGACGGGAGAAGGGCGTGGCGACAACGTAGTCGCCGGCCCGCCGCTGCGGTGGCTCCTCATCCACGTCGATCCGACGCGCCGTATCCGCATCGACTTGTTCGTCTGGCAGAGGATGTACTCGATCGAGGAAGCGCAGGCGCTGGTGCGCCGCGTCGCCGAGTCGATGCAGGCCACGCCGAAGCTCGCGGCGATGTTCGATGGCATCGAGGACAACGAAGCGCGCGAGGAGGCGGAGTTCGAGAAGGTAGTGGCTGGCGCGCTCGCGCAGCTCGGCCAGTGCGGTATCCGTTCGATCGGCCCGGAGATGGTCGCGTGGAGCGACCGGTGCGCGTCGTGGCTCTCGGAGGACCGCCGCTTCCTGCGACTGGCGCGCCCGATCGGGCGCATTCCGCTCGCCGCGGCGACAGGGCGCGTGCGTGGCGTGCCTCAGTACCGCGTCGAGGTGCCGACGCTCCCGGCGGACCCCAGGGGGAAATCCGCCCTCCGCGTGGCGATGCTCTTCTGGGACGATTCGACCGACGCATGGAAGGTCGCGGGCATCGATCACGAGCACGACGAATGGGAGCACATCGACCGCCCGATCGTCTCGGCGATCGTCCTGCGACTGAAGGACCACGCGAGCGTTCACTTCGTGGCGTTCGAGTCGCACGACCTGAGATTCTTCCCGGAGCATCTCGTGGTCGAACGTTTCCTCACCGAAGCCGACCGCGTCGCCGCGGCGTTGCGCGCCGGGACGTTGGCGCGCGGGGTGCGAGGCGAGCCGTTCGTATTCGAGAAGTGAACGGGTGCGCGGGTACGAGATCGGCCTCGGGAAGACGGAGCCTCCCGAGGCCATCCGCGCACTGGCGCACCCGCGCACTAGCGCATCAACGCACTACCGCATTTCCGCCAGCAACCGATCCAGTGCAGCGAAGCTCTCCGCCATGCCGCCTTCCATGCCGGAGTGCAGCATGCCGTCGCGCTCTTCGGGTGAGAAGAAGAGCGACGTGCTGACCAGGCGCGTGCGGCCGGGCCCCGCATCGAAGAACTCCGCCGTCTCGAGGATCGTGTAGCCCGGCATCCCGTCCCACTCGAACGTGCGGACGATCCGATCCTTCGGCGTGACCTCGCGGTAGCGCCCCTCGAAGCCGTGCACCTCTCCGTCCGGCGAGTGCTCGACGTAGCGCCAATGACCGCCGCGCTCCACCTCGTCACGCTCGATCACGACCTTGTTGCCGCGCCCCCACCACTGCGCCGCCAACTCGGGCTCGGTGAAGGCGCGCCAGACCCGGTCGCGCGGCGCGTCGAACTCGCGCTCCACGCGGATGGTGCGATCGGACGGGGTGGTGAGGGTGTGGCGCTTCGTCGTGGTGATCATGGCTGGTCTCCTTTGGTTCGCTCGAGGAAGGCCCCGAGACTGACGAGTCGAGCTTCCACCATCTGTTGATACGTCGCGATCCACTGGGCCTCGGCCGTCAACCGGCGCGGGCCGAGCGTACAGGTGCGCACCCGTCCGACCTTCTGCGTCTGCACGAGCCCGGCGTCCTCGAGGACCTTCACGTGCTTCTTCATCCCCGTGAGGGTCATGTCGAACGCCTCGGCGAGCTCGGTGATCGAGGCTTCGCGCCGGCCGAGCCGCTCGAGGATCCCACGTCGTGTAGGATCGGCGACGGCGGCGAAGACAGAGTCGAGGTCGGGCGAATACTGAACCATGCGGTTCAGTATAGGGCCCTCTCCACCCAGGCGCAAGGCCTGGCATGGCGCGGCGCCGAAATCATCGAGTGCGGGGCTGGCTCATCCGCGCCGCGCGGCGAGGCCGACAGCCGCCGCATGGTCCTCGGCCTCCAGCGTCGCCGCGGGCACGCGGATTGTTCCGTCCTCTCGGTCCACACACGAGGAGGGCCCGATGGCCAAGTGCGAGGTATGCGGCAACGACTACCACATGTCGTTCCAGGTCGTGACGGCGGGCGTCACCCACACCTTCGACAGCTTCGAATGCGCGATCCACAAGCTGGCCCCTGTCTGCGCCCACTGCGGATGCAAGATCATCGGCCACGGCATCGAGGCGAATGACACCTTCTACTGCTGCGCGCATTGCGCGCATGCGCAGGGCGCGAAGAACATCGTCGACAACGCGGAGCACGGCGCGCGGCGGTGAGCCGTCGCGCGCCCCTCGTCGGTGCGTGACGTCGGCAGTGTGCGTACGTGCAGAGTGTGGCGACTCACGGTTCGAACGTCGGGCTGGTAGCTTGGTGGTCCCCAAGCAAGTCCACCGACAGCCCATCGCCGACGAGGTACGTGCATGCGCCGTTCGCTGACTCTCTCCCTGTTGACGATCCTCGCCGCGACACCCGTCGCTGCACAGCAGGCGATGTCGGCGAGCGCCGCGACACCTTCAGGCCTCGTCGCCGATCTGCTGCGCGACGTCGGGCAGGTCGAACGCAAGGTCATCGGGCTCGCGCGCGCCATTCCGGCCGACAAGTACGCCTGGCGCCCTGCCCCGGGCGTGCGCTCCATTGGCGAGGTCGTGATGCACGTCGCGTCCGACAATTATTGGTTCCCGGCCGTCTTTGGAGCCTCTGCCGATCCGTCCACCGGCATCGAGGGAGACGACTTCAAGACAGCGGTCGCGTTCGAGCAGCGGCAGATCTCGCGCGACTCGTCGATCGCCGAGCTGGAGCGCTCATTCGCGTTTCTCAAGAAGACGCTCGCCGCCACGCCCGAGTCGCGCCTGAGCGAAAAGGTCACGATGTTCGGCCAACCGTTCACGACGCAGCAGGCATGGCTGCTCGCTACGGTGCACCTGCACGAGCACCTTGGTCAGTTCATCGCCTACTCGCGCAGCAACGGTATCAAGCCGCCGTGGAGCGAGTGAAACGGTGAGCGCGCGAGCGCATCCACGTCGCGCCCGTGCCCGTCGAGCTCACTCGCGAGCTCTCCTCCGTGATGCGCATCGGCGACCGTATCGCCGAGCAGGTGCGTGAGCCAGTCGGCGAGTCGAGACAGTCCTGATGACGAGGACACCCTCTCGCCTGCGGCAATGGCTTGGCTGTGGGGGATGCGTCGTGCTCGTGGCCGGCCTGTTTGCGCTGCTCGTCTCGATCGCTGGCGCAATGGGTCCGCTCCTGTTCGCGGCCGTGGTGGCGATGCTGGCCGTTGTCGCATGGTGGTATCTGAGCGCACGGAGGCGCGCGATCACCGCGTTCCGCGTCGCACATCGCGATTCGGGAAAGGACGTGGTGATTGTCTACACCGACAGTCCGCATTGGAAGGACTACATCGAGACCCACTGGCTGCCGCGCTGGGGACATCGTGCGGTGGCGCTCGATCGATCGCGGCCGTGGAGCTTCGATCAGCCGGAAGCGCGCCTCTGGCAGGTGGTTGCTGGAAGCGTCGAGCACACGCCCGTGGTGATCGTCGTTCCGCGTCAGGGGCGGGTGCACGTCGTGCGGTTCTACCTTGCCTTTCGCGACTTCAAGCACGGCAAGGATCGGAAGCTACGCGAGGCCGAGGCCCGGCTCGCCAAGCTCCTCGACGAGCCATCCTCGTGACACCACCATGCTGAGCGACGACGACTGGGAGCCGCTCCGCGCCGCGGTTCCTTCGTTCTCCGACCGATGGAGCGCGTTCATCGCGCAGTCCTGGTACGAGTCCGATCCCTCGTACTCCGTCTCGGAGCTCGCCCGCCACCTCGTGGACGAAGCCGCCGCCGGCCGCACGAGCGAGCTCCCCGCATTCTTCACCGCCGTCGACCGGATGCTGACCGGCGCGAACGACGAGCTCTACGACCTCGTGACGATCGGTCTGCTCGAAGACGTCGTGCACGAGGCCGATGCGCGAGCAATCACGCTCGAGCCGTTCGACGGAGCGGCCGAGGGCGATCGCGCACGCGAGGCGTGGAGCGCCGTGGTGGCGTTCATCCGCAAGGAGTCGCGCTCGCCCTGAAGATGGCAATCGACGCCATCACCAGGTACCGATCCTTGAGCGCACGAGCGCCCATTCACACCAGCGGCCGATTCAGCTCAGTGCGCCATCCGGCGGTATCCGATCCGGATTCCGGACCCGCGGCGTAGATCTCCCAGAGCTCGGGCGCGGACTCGAGCCCCTCGACCTTGATCCACTGCTCGAGCTCACCCCACGCCGCGCCGAGCCCTTCGTACCCACCGCGATACACCGTGCGCGCCACGCGCGCAGCGGGCAACTGCGAGTTGGTGACGCGCCCCGTCGGAGTGATCGGCGCGCTCACCGGCACGCCAACCTCGAAGTCGAACGTCGCCGGATCCATCCGGAAGTGGTGACTGAACCACGCACCGACCGGCGCCATGCCCTGTGCGGCCAACGTCGAGAACAGCTCCTGGTGCGCCGGACCCATCACCTTCTGGATCTCCGTGCGCGGGATCGTCAGATGGATGACCGCGGTGTGCTGGGCCCTGGTCGCGGTGACCGCTGGTGTATCGATCATGCTCGTCGTCTCCATGGTTGGTCGAGTGGGTGTGGTCAGCCGGCGTCGGGGGATGCGAGCAGCTCATCGAGCATGGCGTAACC
The DNA here is from genome assembly GCA_035265545.1 of Gemmatimonadaceae bacterium. GTDB lineage: Bacteria > Gemmatimonadota > Gemmatimonadetes > Gemmatimonadales > Gemmatimonadaceae > AG11. The sequence goes on from DATFOL010000367.1 coordinate 11,502, forward strand.
CGACTCCATGCCGCTGGTCGCCGGCGACTGGAGCACGCCGTCGCGCACCTCCTTCGTGGGGTAGCGGAGCGTAGTGACCAGCGTCGTGCGACCATTCGACTCCGTGAACACGACCGTGCCGACCGCTTCCCCCTCGTACCACTGCGGATCGTATCGCTCGGTGCTCACCAGCCGATCGCCCGGCACCACCTCGCGGTAGGTACCCCCGACTGCGAGCTCGGCGCCCTCGGGCCCTCGCCACGCCCAGCGGTACTCGCCGCCCTCGCGCACGTCCATCTCGCAGACCGCCCACGACCAACCGGGCATCGCACCGAGCCAGCGTTTCACGAGGTCGGGGCGCGTGTACGCGTCCCAGACCATCATGCGTGGCGCGTCGAAGCTGCGCGTGATGCGGATCTCGCGATCGTTCGGCGTCGTGATCTCCAGCGGCTTCCCTCTGGTGCTCGGCATCGTCATCTCCCCTTTCGTTTGGTGGCCGCGCGGCGAGTGCTGCGCGTGCGCTTCTTCGTGGACTGCTGCAGCTCGGCGAGCAGCACGTCGAGCCGTCCGTACGACTCCTCCCAGAACTGCCGGTACCGCTCGAGCCACTCGTTCGCCTCGGCGAGCGGCGCGGCCTCGAGACGACGCGGACGGCGCTGGGCTTCTCGCGCATGCGAGATCAACCCGGCGCGCTCGAGCACCTTGAGATGCTTCGAGATCGCCGCCTGGCTCATCGAGAACGGCTCGCTCAGCTCGCGCACGGACGCTTCGCCGGATGCGAGCCGGGCGAGGATCGCGCGGCGAGTGGGATCCGCCAGCGCGGCGAAGGTGGCATCGAGGCGCCCGGCGTCGATCTGTCCATAACCTGATGGTTGCATAACTTTAAGGTTATGGACTGCTTGCCGAGAAGTCAAGGCTGCGGCGCGGCTTGCCGAGGATGTGAGCGCCCGTATGTTGGCTTCATGCGTCCGACGGGGCCTGGAGAGGCACACCATGTGTGCGTGCGGCTGCTCGTCCGGGGCCTCTGTCTCGCGGTAGTGAGCGTGAGTGTCACGCCATGGCTCGGGGCGCAGGACACTTCGACGGCGGGCATCACGGCTCCTGTTTCGTTGAAGCGGCCGCCGGTCGCGCTGCCCCAGACGCCGACGCCGACGGGTAAGTCGGTTCACATCGTCATATGTCAGCGTTCCGGCCCCACCGATCACCCGGCGCTGTTCGTCCTCGACGGCGTGAAGCTCGGTCTCCATTCCGATGGCACGGTGGACCACGAGGCAGCGCAGCGCGTACTCAGCAAGCTCGATCCGAACCGGATCGAATCCATCGAAGTGCTCAAGGGTCCGGACGCCATCGCACGGTTCGGCCCGGGCGCGCACGCAGGAGCAGTTCTGATTCAGACAAGACCGGATAGCTCGCGCAATGATCCGGCGAAGCTCAAGCCGGCAAACCCATGACCGACCTCGTACCCCTCCCCTTCAGCGCGTCGCTCGTCGAGTACCACGCGCTCGCCGAACGAGCACTCGCCGCGCTCGAAGCGGGAGACGAATCGGTCGTGTGGCGATTCAAGTGGGAGCATCCGCGCTTCCGCGACCAGCAGGTGACCGCGGTGCGGACGGCACGCGTCGATCTCGACGATGCGAAGCTGCTCGTCGCACGGATCCACGCGTTCGACACCTGGGACGACCTCGGCGCGTTCACCAGCTCCGTCTTCCACGACCGCAGCGTCCTGCGCTTCGAGATGGCGGTCGACGCGATCGTCGACGGAGAGCGCGACACCCTCGAAGCACTCCTGCGCGAGGACCCGTCACTTCCCAGTGCGCGCTCCCTGCGCCGGCACCGGGCCACGCTCCTTCACTACATCGCGGCGAACGGCGTGGAAGGAATGCGGCAGCGAACGCCGGTCAACGCGGTCGAGATCGCGCGCCTGCTGCTCGACACCGGCGCCGACCCGAACGCGCTCGCCGACATGTATGACGCGCAGTGCACGACGCTCAGCATGCTCGTGTCGAGCGGCCCACCCGCGGAGGCCGGACTGCAGCTCCCCCTGGCCGAGCTGCTGGTCGACCGCGGCGCGGCGCTAGACGCGCCGGGCTCGCCCTGGAACGCCGCTCCCCTCACCGCGCTCGTCTTCGGATATCTCGACACCGCACGCGCGCTCGCCGCGCGCGACGGCCCGCCGCGCGACATCGCCGTCGCGGCGGGACTCGGCCTGCTCGGCGAGACGGCTCGCCTGCTCCCTTCGGCGGACGCCGAGCGCCAGCGCGCCGCCCTGGTGCTCGCCTGCATGCACGGCCACGCGCGCGTCGCGCAGCTGCTGCTCGATGCCGGGGTGGATCCCGGCCAGTACAATCCAGAAGGATTCCACGCGCACTCGACCCCGCTCCATCAGGCCGTCTGGGCGAATCGCGAGGACGTCGTGCGGCTGCTCGTCGAGCGAGGCGCGCGGCTCGACCTGCGCGATCTGGTGTACGACGCCACTCCGCTCGACTGGGCGCTGCATGGCCAGCGGATGGAGATCGCCGAGTACCTGCAGCATCGCGATCGGCAACCCTCGGAAGTTGGATCATAGGAGACCGGACCATGTGCCGTAACATCAAGACGCTGGCGAACTTCGAGCCACCGGCCACCGATGACGAGATCCGCGCCTCGGCGCTGCAGTTCGTGCGCAAGCTGAGCGGGACCACGCGCCCGTCGCGTGCCAACGAGGCGGCGTTCGATCGCGCCGTCGACGAGGTGACGGAGTCCGCTCGCCGGCTGATCGCCTCACTCCACATCAACGCGCCGCCTCGCAATCGTGAGGAGGAGGCGCACAAGGCGCGAGAGCGCTCACGCGAGCGCTTCGCCTGATGCGATCCGACAGGCGACGCCGCCTCATCCTTTCACCCACGACGCGATGCAGATCCTCATCCAGGTGCTCTGCACGAAAGGTCCCAGCATCCGCCAGGCGATCGCCGACGACCCGCGCATCGATCGCTACGCACTCCAGGTGACGAAGGAAGCGCAGCCGGGCCGCGCGCCGGGTTGGCTGAAGCTGCACGCGACCGACGAGACGCGCGGCGCGCTCAACGTGGAGTGGGACGCGCAGTCGTCGGTATTGAGCGCGCGGGTCGTGACGCGCGGCTCGCGTCGGCCGAGCCCCATCGTCGGCCTGTTCGTGAACTACCTGCTCCAGCGCCACGAGGGCCGGGTGCAGTCCATCACCACCGCCATCCGTCGCTAGTGCCGAGTGCTGGCGCAGGTGACGGCGCCGCATCGCAGGGGCGCAGACCGCGCTACGGCGGCGAGTTCACCTCCGAGCTGTTCACCTATCCCGGCAAGGGCGGCTGGACGTTCACGACGGTTCCCGAGCGGTACGCTCCTCCCGTGACCGAAGGCTGGGGCCGCACGCCGGTGGAGGCGACGGTGGATGGAACGACGTGGAAGACGAGCGTGTGGCGCGAGAAGTCGGGTCGCACGCTGCTTCCGGTGCCGAAGCGCGTACGCGGCGCGAAGGGGCATGGCGACACGGTGCGCGTGCGGATCGCCTTCAGTTCGCTCTGAGCGGCGCGGCAGCCGGGGAACAAGTCGTCCCTGCTTCGCATTCCTGGGGCACGGCGACCCGCCGCGGTGGCCCACCACCGCGGGCGGGCGAATTGCATCGGCACAGCCGGAATCGACGCTCTAGGGAGGCGGACCATGGCGGGGAAGAATCTGGTGTTGGTGAGTGGAGCCACTGGGCAGCAGGGCGGGGCGATCGCACGCGAGCTCCTGGCTGCGGAATGGCCCGTGCGCGCGATGACGCGCAAGCCGGAAAGCGACGCCGCGCGCGCGCTGGCGGCGCTCGGTGCCGAGATCGTGAAGGCCGACCTCGACGACGAGCCGTCGCTCCGCCGCGCGCTCGACGGGGCCTGGGGCGGCGTCGGCGTGCAGAACACCTGGGAGGCCGGAGTCGAGCGCGAGGAGGAGCAGGGAAAGCGCTTCGCCCGCATGGTGAAGGACGCGGGCGTACAGCACTTCCTGTATCAGTCAGTCGCCTCGGCGCATCGTGACACGGGGATCCCGCATTTCGAGAACAAGTGGCGGGTCGAAGGGACGCTGCGCGAGCTCGGCATTCCGTCGTGGACGATCCTCCGGCCAGTGTTCTTCATGGAGAACCTGCTCGGACCCTGGTTCAAGCCGTATGTCGACCAGGGGACGCTGGCAATCGGCATGAAGCCGGAAACGAAGCTGCAGATGATCGCCGTGCGCGACATCGGCAAGTACGGACGCGCCGTGTTCGAGCGGCACGCCGAGCTGAATGGCCGTGACATCGACATCGCGGGCGACGAGCTGACGGGACTGGAGATGGCGGCGATCCTCAGCGAGGTGACGGGACGCCCGATCAACTTCCATCAGGTCCCGATCGACCAGGTGCGCGCCGGGAGCGAGGACTTCGCGATGATGCTCGAGTGGTTCGACGCGGTAGGCTACGACGCCGACATCGAGAAGAACGCGAAGGAGTTCGGTGTGCGGCCCACGCGCTTTCGCGAGTGGGCGAAGGAGCAGCGCTGGAGCTGACGAGCGCGCTACCTCGACGGTGGGCGTTGGCGCATCGCTCAGGTTCGCTCTAGTGTAGGGGACGCGGGTCATCGGCTCGCGTCCCCGATCCACAAGGTGCGCCATGGAAGACATGCACGCGCTCGAGCGCGTAGACACCGTCGTCATCGGTGCCGGTCAGTCGGGATTGTCCGTCGGCTATCATCTCAAGCGCTTCGGAATCCCCTTCGTCATCCTCGAGTCCAATCCGCGCGTCGGAGACAGTTGGCGTCGGCGCTGGGACTCGCTGCGGCTGTTCACTCCCGCGAAGTACGACGGTCTGGTGGGAATGCCCTTCCCCGCTCCGCCGTTCAGCTTCCCGACGAAGGACGAGATGGGCGACTATCTCGCCGCCTACGCGGATCGGTTCGAGCTGCCCGTCCGCACCGGCGTGCAAGTCGACCGCGTGACAAAGGCCGGGGATCGCTACGTCGTCTCGGCGGGCGGTCGGAATATCGAGGCGGCCAACGTCGTGATCGCGATGGCCAGCTATCAGGTGCCGAGGATTCCTGAGTTCGCGCGGGAGCTCTCGCCGAACATCATGCAGCTGCACTCGAGCGAGTACCGCAATCCGGAGCAGCTGCGACCAGGCGGGGTGCTCGTCGTCGGGGCGGGCAACTCGGGAGCGGAGATCGCGGCGGAGACGGCACTCCACGCGCACCCGACCTGGATCTCGGGGCGTGACACGGGACATCTCCCTTTCGCGATCGACGGCCGCGTCGCGCGCATGCTCGTGCCCGTGATCTTCCGGGTAGTGTTCCATCGCCTGCTTACCGTGGACACGCCGATGGGCCGGAAGGCGCGGCCCGGCATGATGAAGCACAGTGGTCCGCTGATCCGGCAGAAGCCGGCCAATCTCGCGGCCGCCGGCGTCCAGCGCGTCGCACGGATGTCCGGCGTCCGTGATGGACTGCCGATGCTCGACGACGGAACGGTGCTGCCGGTCGAGAACGTGGTCTGGTGCACCGGCTTTCATGCCGGCATGTCGTGGCTCGACCTACCAGTGATGGACGCCGGCGGTGAACCCACCCACGAGCGCGGTCTGGTCGCGGCGCATCCCGGTCTCTACTTCGTCGGGCTTCACTTCCTGTACTCGCTGTCGTCGACGATGATCCACGGCGTGGCGCGCGATGCGGAGCGCGTCGTGCGAGCAATCGCCGCGCGCACCGGACGGCGTGCCGGCGATGGCACTCCGTCGATGCCTCAGCCTTCGGGCGGGCGCGAACGCAGCTCGTCCGCGGCGCGCGAGAGCCTCTCGACGTAGGCACTCGCCGATTCGTCGGCATGTCGCAGCGGCAGCCGGAAGCGCGGCTCGTCGGGTTGCCCTTCCTGCCCGCGCGGCGGCTCGTCGACCATGAGGTCGCCACCAGACGCCTGCACCATGGTCTCGAACTGCTCGACCGCTTCCTCGATCGCGGTCACGTCGTCGTTCGAGTCGTTCGCGCGCACGTCGACACCGCGCGTGAACAGGCGCCCCGCCATGTCTCGCGCGATCCGATCGCGCTCGGCGTCATCGGAGCTGGGCATCGAGCTGCTGACGTCGACCATCTGTCTCACCTCTGCGCGCACGAGTGACGAAGCGCCGGGCATCCGGCGCGGGCGGCGACAGCGACGCATTTCCGGTGCCGAATGCCGGGAGAGCCTGGAATCGCCGCGACTGCAGCGTGAGTCCGGATCATTCAGCGTATGGCGGAAGCGGCGCATGAATCGTAGATCATCGCGACTTCCTCCCGGCCCGCCCATGCCCGTGCACTGCTCACGCGTCACACTCGGCTGTCTGCTGCTCCTCTCGACATCCGCCTCGGGGGCACAGTCACCTCACGTCGCCGAGCGTGGAGCATCGGACCGCGCCGGCCGCGTCCGGCTCTATTACGTCGCGGCCGACGAAGTGGACTGGACGTACGTCCCGTCCGGTGGCGATCAGGCGCTGACGGGAAAGCGAAACGACTTCTCGCGAGAGCCTGGCGCAAAGGGTGAGCTCGACCCGAACGCCACGACCTACCGAAAGGCGCGCTTCCGCGAGTACACGGACTCCAGCTTCCGCACGCTCAAGCCCCGCGGCGAAGCGTGGGAGCACCTGGGCATCCTCGGCCCCCTGCTCCGCGCCGAGGTGGGCGACACGATCCGCGTCGTGCTGCGCAACCACGCCACGCGTCCGTACTCGCTGCACCCGCACGGCGTCTTCTACGACAAGCGCTCCGAAGGCACGGCGTATCTCGACGGCACGAGCGGCATGGACCGGATGGACGACTCGGTGCCGCCCGGGAAGACCCACGTCTACACCTGGCCGGTGCCCGAACGCGCCGGACCGGCGGACGGCGACGGCAGCACCGCGTTCTGGCTCTACCATTCACACGTCGACGAGGGAAAGGACATCAACTCGGGTCTCATCGGTCCGATGATCGTCACGCGGCGCGGGATGGCGCGCGAGGACGGGTCGCCGAAGGACTACGACCGCGAGTTCGTCGCCGACTTCGGGCTGTTCGACGAGACCGACAGCTGGTACCTGGACTCCAACGTCGTGCGGCTCTACGGCGACGCGAAGAAGTTCGATCGCACGGACGAGAAGGTGCGCGAGTGGCACTGGTTCTTCACCGTGAATGGATTCCTCCAGGGCAACGGGCCAGTGTTCACCATGCGACAAGGCGAGCGCGTGCGGTGGTACGTGTTCACCAACACGAACGAGATCGGCGCGTGG
>DATFOL010000368.1:0-12190 GCA_035265545.1 Gemmatimonadaceae bacterium
CGAACGACGGCCGGCTCGTGGCCGTCGCGCGGAACGACGATCGACTGCTTCTGCTGCAGACCGGCGCGCCCGCCACGCGTGCGCGCCCCCTCGCCAGCGCGCTGCGCTCCGGCGGCTCGCGATCAACCGTGCGATGATCGGTCGCTTCCCTCACCCGCTCTCACTCACCGGAATGAACATGGCGTTGACTTCGTCTCACACCCGGCGCCGACGGGTTGCGGTCGTCGTGGCGACGCTGGTCGCGGCGCTGACGATCGGCTGTCAGCCGGGAATACGTCCGCAGGCGGCGGCGACCGCGGTCGCATCGCCCGCGTCCATGACGGTCTACGATCCGTCGCGGGATCTGGGCTCGCTGTTCCACGACGTCCAGATGGCGCGCGTGTTCCCCGACTCGAAGTCGTTCGTCGATGCGCGCCCCCGCTCGGCGCCGGCGGAGATCGTCGCGCGATACGCGAGCGAGCGCACGCGTCCCGGCTTCGACCTCGCCGCGTTCGTTCGCGAGCACTTCGAGCCTCCGCCCGCAGCGGTGGAGGGCGCGCACTCGGACACCACGCAGTCCATGGAAGCGCACATCCGCGGGCTGTGGCCCTCCCTCACGCGTCCCGCCGAGCCCGCGGATCCCCGCTCGTCGCTCATCCCGCTGCCCGGCGCGTACGTCGTGCCCGGCGGCCGCTTTCGCGAGGTGTACTACTGGGACTCGTACTTCACGATGCTCGGTCTCGTCCAGGACGGTCGGCTCGACCTCGTGAAGAACATGCTCGACGGCTTCGCGTCACTGGTGCGGTCCGTCGGGCACGTCCCGAACGCCAACCGCAGCTACTATCTCAGCCGCAGCCAGCCACCGTTCCTCGCCGCCATGGTCGGCCTCTACGCGACGGCAGCGGACACCGCGAGGGCGCTCGAGTATCTAGGCACCCTCGAGGCGGAACATGCGTTCTGGATGGCGGGCGCCGATTCGCTGGCGCCGGGCAGGGCCCATCGTCGGGTCGTGCGGCTGCGCGATGGCTCGCTCCTGAATCGCTACTGGGACGACCGTCCGGAGCCGCGGCCCGAGTCGTACCGCGAGGATTTCACGCTCGCGCAGCGTGTACCGGCGGCGGCGCGTCCGATCCTGTACCGCAACATCCGCGCGGCGGCCGAAAGCGGGTGGGACTTCTCGAGCCGCTGGATGCGCGACCCGTCCGATCTCCGCACGCTGGAGACGACGGATCTCGTGCCCGTGGACCTCAACAGCCTGCTGTACCACGCCGAACGCACTATCGCCGCGCTGCGACGGGCGCGCGGCCGAGTGGGTGACGCGGCGGTCGCCGCACAGTATGCGGCGACCGCGGAGGCCCGCCGGCGCGCTCTGCTCGCCGCGTCGTTCGATTCGACGAGCGGCTTCTTCTACGACGTGCGATGGAGCACCGGTGAGCGCGTCACCGACCGTCCGACGATGGCGGCCGCGGTGCCGCTGTACTTCGGGCTCGCGACGCCGGAGCAGGGGCGCGCGGTCGCGGCGCGGCTCGGACGCGACTTCCTGGCGCCTGGGGGCTTCGTCACGACACTCGAGCGGTCGGGGCAGCAGTGGGATGCCCCGAACGGGTGGCCGCCGCTTCAGTGGATGGGCATGCAGGGTGTTCGCGCCTATGGGCGCGCCGACCTCGCGGACGACGCGCGCACGCGCTGGCTCGCGCTCAACCGCCGGACTTATCGCGTGACGGGAAAGATGACCGAGAAGTACGATGTGACCGATCTGACGAAGCGCGCCGGCGGCGGGGAGTATCCCGCGCAGGACGGATTCGGCTGGACGAATGGAGTCGCGCGCGCGATGGCGGCGCAGGAGGCGGTCCAGGGCGCTCCGGCGGCGGCTCGGCCGTGACGCGGCTCCGCGTAGCTACGCGGACCTGTCACTCCCTATCGCGCCACGCGCGTCAGCTCGATCACGTACGTACGGCGCGCGTCGAGCGTCGCCAGCGGCGCGAACGCGCGGAGACGTCCGTCGGCGGCGACGTCGAGCGCTGCGCTCGCTCCGCCACCCAGCAGCTCGCGCGTCGTGTAGCGCGCCGAGGCGAGTGTGCGATCGGTCGACGAGACGGTGACTCCCGAGCGCGGGGTGTTCGCGAGATTGGCCACGACGAGCACCGCGCGAGTGCCGTCGCGACGGAGGAACGCCGCGACGGCGGGGTCGCTGGACTCGAGCGGAAGGAAGTCCCCCGCGCCCAGTGCCCGGTTCGATGCGCGTAGATGGATGAGCCGACGGTAGTGGTTCAACAGGGATCCCGGGTCTGCATGCTGCACGGCCACGTTCGCCGTGGCGGAATCGGGCTGCAACGGCTCCCACGCCGCGCCGGTGGTGAAGCCGGCGGCACGTCCCGCGGTCCAGTGCATCGGTGTTCGCAGGCGAGGATCGGGCTTGTCGCCTGTCATGCCGAGCTCCTCGCCGTAGTACACGAACGGAAGTCCGGGGAGCGTCAGCAGGAGCTCGGCTGAGAGGCGCGCCGCGCGGAGATCGCCACCGAGCGCCGTCACGGTGCGGGTCTGGTCGTGATTGCGCTGGAACGGGCTCCAACGCACGGCGGGCAGCGCGCGCTGCATGCGCGCGTACAGGGCGAGCAGGCGCTGTGGGGCAGAGGTGCGCACCGCGTCGAGCAGTGCGTCCGACAGCTCGAACGCGAAGTAGGCATCGAGCTGGTCGGGGTAGTAGCGGAGGATCGTGCCGGTGCTGTCCCAGACCTCGCCGATGGTGAACGCGCCGGGCGCCGTTCGGCGCACCGAGGCGGCGAAGTCGCGCAGCTCGGCGTGGGTGCCGGGCGTGTGCGCCAGGGCGCCGCCCTCCTCGACGAGGTACGGCACCGCGTCGAGCCGGAAGCCGTCCACGCCCATCTCCGTGAGCCAGAAACGCCCGACGCGCTCCGCCTCGTCGCGTACCGCGCGGGTCGCGTAGTTCAGGTCGGGCATCTCGGCGGTGAAGATGCCGTAGTAGTACTCATCCCGGACGGGGGACTTGTGCCAGACCTGCTGCCCCCACGGCCCGCGTTCGGCGGGAGCCGACGGCGCGAAGCGGAACCACGAGCGATGCGGCGACGCCGCATCGCGCAGCGCCTCCTTGAAGTACGGATGCTCGCTCGACGCATGATTGAGCACGAGGTCGACGAGCACCCGGATCCCGCGGCGATGCGCCTCCGCGACGAGGCGCTTGAAGTCCGCGTTGGAGCCGTACTCGGGGTTGACGCGGTAGTAGTTCTTGACATCGTACCCGTGATAGCTCGGCGAAGCCGCGACGGGCATGAGCCAGATGCACCGTGCGCCGAGGCTTCGTGTCGACCGCGGGTTGCCGTCGTTCACGTAGTCGAGCTTCTGGGTCAGTCCGGCGAGGTCGCCGATGCCGTCGCCGTCGCTGTCGAAGAACGACCGCACGAAGATCTCGTAGCACACGCCGCCCTGGCGCCAGGTGGTGTCGATCGGCGCCCGAGCCGGCTGGGCGAGAGCGACCGAGGACGCGGCCAGCGACGCGATCAGGAACGACGATGCGAGAGCGAAGCGCGACAGCACGGTTTCACCTCCATCTTTGAGCGACGCGCCAGGCGACGAATGCGCGATGGGAATCGTAGCATCGCCCGCGACGACAGCAAGCCCGCAAGTGCGTCCCGTGCCCGCTTGCCGATTCGCGGGTCCTCTGAGAGCTTCGAGTGCTCGCGATCCTCGCCGGACCTCGCTTCGGCGGCTGTTTCCTCCCTCATCTAGAGGATGACTCGCGTGACCAAGCCGCGGCTGGATTCCCGGCAGCTGTTCAACATGAACTTCGGCTTCCTCGGCATTCAGTTCGGCTGGGGCCTGCAGCTCGCCAACATGTCGGCGGTGTACGAGCGGTTGGGGGCGCGACCGGACCAGGTTCCGCTGCTCTGGCTCGCGGCGCCGATGACCGGACTGCTCGTCCAGCCGATCGTTGGAGCGCTGAGCGACCGGACGTGGGGACGACTCGGACGGCGACGCCCGTATTTCCTCACCGGCGCCATCTTCGCGTCGATCGCGCTCTTCTTCATGCCGACGTCCACGTCGCTCTGGATGGCGGCAAGTCTGCTCTGGGTGCTGGACGCGTCGATCAACGTGTCGATGGAGCCGTTCCGTGCCTTCGTCGCCGACAAGCTCGATGCATCGCAGCGCACGACCGGGTTCGTGATGCAGTCGCTGTTCATCGGCGTCGGCGCGAGCCTCGCCAATGCGCTGCCGTTCCTGCTCAACAAGCTCGGCGTGTCCGGCGACACGGCGAGCGGCATCCCGCTGACGGTGAAGTACTCCTTCCAGGCCGGCGCCGCGGTGTTCCTGCTCGCGGTGCTCTGGACCGTGTTCACCAGCACGGAACACCCGCCGGAGGACATGGAGGCGTTCCAGCGCTCGAAGCGCGAGCACGCGGGGATCGGTGCGCTGTTGAGCGAGGTCGGCGCCGCGATCCGCGGGATGCCGAAGACGATGCGCCAGCTCGCCGTCGTGCAGGTCCTCACCTGGCTCGGCCTGTTCTGCATGTGGCTGTTCTTCGTGCCCGCCACGGCCCGTCACGTCTTCGGCGCGGTGGATCCCCAATCGCCGCTGTATGCGCGCGGTATGGAATGGGGCGGGTTCGCCTTCGCGTTCTATTCGATCACCTGCTTCCTCGTCGCGCTCGTGCTTCCGGCGATCGCGCGCGCGACCAGCCGCAAGGCGACGCACGCGTTCGCGCTCGTCTGTGGCGCGGCGGGTCTGCTCTCCGTCTACCTGATCCACAACCAGTACCTGCTGCTCCTCAGCATGGTGGGTGTCGGCATCGCGTGGGCGTCGATCCTCTCGATGCCGTACGCGATCCTGTCCACCGCGCTCCCGGCCGCGCGCATGGGCGTCTACATGGGCGTGTTCAACTTCTTCATCGTCATCCCGGAGATCGTCGCTTCGCTCGGCTTCGGTCCGCTCACCCGGGCGCTCTTCGGTCAGGACAACCCGAACGCGCCACTCTACACCGTGATGCTCGGCGGTGTGTGCATGCTCGCCGCGGCGGTCTGTGTATCGCTCGTGGACGACTCGGAGCGCGCCGTGCCCGTCGACGCGGTGCTCGGCGCCGACAGGCGCGAGCCGCTCACCGTCCAGGAATCGATGCAGCCGGTGCCGAGCAGCGGGTTGGAAGGAACGCGCTGAGGTGCTGCTATCGCTTCGTACGACGGGGCTGCACCTTTCGATCCGTGGCGGCGTACGTCGCCCACGGCACGTCGACGTCGACGGGTCGTTTTCGCTGGTCTCTCCAATGTGACGATGATGCTTCATGCCCTGATGTACGTAGGTGGCTTCGAGCGGAACTTTCCCAAACTCACACCTTCCACCAACGCGTTCGACGGCACGGACGGCAAGTCGCATCCCTACACGCCCTGGCCGCCCGGCATCGACGGGCTCCGCGTGGGCTACATGGAGAAGGCGGGCAAGAAGTTCGTCGCGGTTCGCGTCGCCGATGACACGAGCGATGTCGTGCTGGCCAACGAGCTCGTGCTGGTGCCTGGCCAACACTTCGGGTACGGCGCGCGCCTCGGGCCCGACGCGACCCTGGTGGACGACGACGTCGCCATCCTCAAGCTGCTCGAGGACATCATCAAGAAGAACGTCGCCTCGAGCGACGAGCTGCTTCAGATTCGAGCCCGGTTCAAGGCGCGCGCGAGCACGAGGTGAAATTGGCAGCGCCTGCACGCGCCGTCGTCACGACGGCGCGTGCAGGCGAACAATCCGTCCGAAGCGTGCTTACGACGCAGGTCGGCGCGCGTCGTCGGTCGGCATGATCCAGCGGGTGATCTGCGCGCCGTCGCGCAGCACGGTGATCGCCGTCGCGCGGTCGATGCGCTCGCGGGTGAGCAGGCGCTGCAGGTCGTCGATCCTCGTCACGAGTGAATCGGCGAAGCCGACTATGATGTCGCGCGCGCGGAGGCCCGCGTCGTCGGCTGGGCTACCGGGCGTGACTTCGGTGATGAGCACCGCGCCGGGCGCCGAGAGATGGCTGAGCTGAACGCGACGCCGTGAGAGCTGAATCGACTGTCCGGCCACGCCGATCCATCCGCGGCGCACGCGCCCCTCGGCGATGAGCTGTGGGATGACGAGTTGCGCCGTGCTCACCGGCACCGCGAAGCAGATTCCCTGCGCCCCACTGATGATCGCCGTGTTGATCCCGACCACCTCGCCACGCGAGTCGACGAGCGGCCCGCCGGAGTTTCCCGGGTTGAGCGCGGCGTCGGTCTGGATCACCGCGTCGATGGGCCGACCATTCTGGGAGCGCATCGTGCGCCCGAGCGCGCTCACGATCCCGGACGTCACGGTGGACGCGAAGCCGAGTGGGTTGCCGATCGCGACGACGAGCTGCCCGGGGCGGAGTCTGGTCGAGTCGCCGAGCGTCGCGGGTGCCACGGCGGGCGCGTCGACCCGAAGCACGGCGAGATCGGTGTCCGGATCCCGTCCCACGATCTCCGCGCCGCAGCTCACGCCGTCGGCGAACGTCGCGCGAACGCGAGTGGCCCGCTCGACGACGTGGCTGTTGGTGAGCATGAACCCGTCCGGCGTGAACAGGAACCCCGAGCCGCTCCCCGCCGCCTCGCCCGGTGAGCCACCCGCACCGGGCCGACGCTGGCGGCGGCCGCGTGACTCGGGCGCGGGACCCCAAACCTCGAGGTGTGCCACCGCGGGCCCGACGCGCTCGACCGCGCCCATGACGGCGCGCGAGTAGGCGTCGAGCAGCTCGGCGTCGCAGTCGCGCTCGACGCGGTCAGGCGTGGCGGACACGGGCTCGGCCGCACTGTCGGCGAGCAGTCTCAACGTGGACATCGTCTCTCTCAGCGCTGTGGGATGCCGGACATCGAACCAATCCGTCAGGTCGCGGGCGCGGTTCCCGCACCGGGCTCGCTAAGTTCCGGGGAGTCGGCCGACCGATCACCACAGGAGCGCGCGTGACGAACGTCCTCGGTATCCACCACGTCAGCACGGTCGCCGGTGACCCGCAGCGCAACGTCGACTTCTTCGCTGGCTTGCTCGGGCTGCGGCTCGTGAAGCGCACCGTCAACTTCGACGACCCGCAGACCTACCATCTGTACTACGGCGACGAGGTCGGCACGCCAGGCTGCATCATGACCTTCTTCCCGTGGCCTGGTGCCAAGCCAGGCCGCCAGGGTCCCGGCGAGGTCGCCGTGACGTCGTTCTCGGTGCTGCCGAGCGCGCTCGGCTTCTGGCTCGAGCGGTTCGTGCGACATGGAGTTCGACACGAGTCGCTGATGGCGCGCGGCGGCGGGGCCGACGTGGAACGCGTGCTCGCGTTCCGCGATCACGACGGCGCGATGTACGAGCTCGTCGGCCACCCCGGAGCCGAAGCGCGTCCGGCCTGGACGCGCGCACCAGGCGTTCCGGCCGAGCATGCGATCCACGGCTTTCACTCGGTGACTCTGTGGGTGGAGCGGGGAGACGAGACCGAGCGCGTGCTCGTGGACGTCCTCGGATTTCGTGCCGTCTCGGAGCACGAGACGACGCGTCGCTTCGCCATCGGCGATGGAGGGCCGAGCCGGATCGTGGACGTCCGCTCGATCGGCGGCTTCATGCGCGGCGCGAAAGGGTCGGGGATCGTGCACCATGTCGCATTCGAGGTGGCCGACGATGCCACCGAGCTCGCGCTTCGCGAGCGTGTGATCGAGGCCAGCCTGCACCCGACGGAGGTCAGGGACAGGAACTACTTCCGCTCGGTGTACTTTCGTGAGCCGGGTGGTGTGCTGTACGAGCTGGCGACCACCCAGCCCGGCTTCACGGTGGACGAGCCGGTCGAGCGCCTGGGCGAGCAGCTCATGCTGCCGCCACGGTTCGAGCCACAGCGTCCACAGATCGAGAGCGTACTTCCGCCGATCCATCTTCCCGCACCCACCAGTGCCTCCGACTTCTTCACCATGACCGGACCAGAGGACGTGAGCGGCGACGCGCTCGGCTTCGTGCACCGCTATCACCCGCCGACCACCCATGCGGAGCGTGCCGCGCGCACCACGCTGCTGCTCCTCCATGGCACGGGAGGAGACGAGGACGACCTGATCCCGCTCGGCCATGCGCTGCTGCCGGGCGCGGGGGTCCTGAGCCCGCGAGGCCGGGTGCTGGAAGGAGGCGCACCGCGCTTCTTCCGCCGCATCGCGCCGGGCGTGTTCGACCTCGATGATCTCGCGCGCCAGACGGACGCGCTCGCGGCGTTCGTCGACGCCGCCGCGACAAACTATCGCCTCGATCGGGACCACATCCTCGCCGTGGGATTCTCCAACGGCGCGAACATCGCCGCGAGCCTCCTGCTGCGCCGCGGCGCAGCGCTGCGCGGCGCCGTGCTCCTCAGCCCGATGCTCCCGTTCGAGCCGGCGACATTGCCCGACCTCGCTGGCGTGTCGGTGTTCATCGGCGCCGGCGAGCGCGACCCGATGGCATCACGCGAGATGGTGGAGCGACTCGAATCGGCGCTTCGGGCCGCTGGTGCGACCGTGACGATGCACTGGACGCCGGGCGGTCATGCGATCACGAAGGAGGAGCTCGCGGCGGCGCAGGAGTGGATGGTAGGCGTGACGGTAGCGGTGTGAGGGAGAAGGACCGCGGTATTCAGTTCCTCAGCAGACGGTTTCTCAGTAGACGGCCGGCCTCGGGAAGCTCCTGCGTCCCGAGGCCGGCCGAGTGCTGAAAAACTGAAGAACTGGCGAACCGCGTCTACTTCGCCACCAGCTCCCTCACCGCCCCCGCCAGCATCTTCACCTTCGCCGCGTCGCTCGATCCCGAGGCGTCGCTATCCAGCTGAGTCGCGAGGCTCGCGAGTATGCTGCTTCGCCCCGCACCGGATGCCGATTCCGCGCCGCTCAATGCCGCGCGCACGGCGGTGAGCCGCGTGGCCGACAGCCCGTTCGACCTCGTGAGCTGATCGACGTACGCGCGTGCGAGCGCGAAGCTCGGGGGCCACACCAGCTTTCGCTGCCCCTGGGTGTTCAGATAGTCGAAGCGCACCGTCTTGGCGGCGTCGATCTCGTTCTGGGAGATGTGCGGGCTCGGCACGAGCTCGAAGATGTCGAGACCGCGCTGGATCTCGGAGCTCACGATCACGCCGTTGTACCAGTACACCGACCACGGGCCGCCGAGCTCCAGCCTCGACGCGTCGTTCGGTCCGCGATCGTGGTACGCGATCTCGCGCGGGTGCGCGGGGTCGGTCCAGTCGAACATCGAGATGCCGCCCTGATACCACGCCTGCACCATCACGTCGCGCCCGGGGATCGGGATGAGCGACCCGTTGTGCGCGACGCAGTTCTCGCTCGCCGTCTGTGGCGCCGGCAGCTTGTAGTAGCTCTTGAAGTCCATCTTGCCGTTCGTGAGGGTGAAGATCGCGTCCGCACCCCACTCCGGCTTGTCGCTCGCACGGCACTTCGCCTGCATCCCGCCGCCCCACTCGTCGGAGAACAGCACCTTGGTGCCGTCGTTGTTGAACGTCGCCGAGTGCCAGTAGGAGAAGTTCGAGTCGGCCGCCGCCGCGATGCGCTTCGGGTTGGCCGGGTCGCTGATGTCGAGCAGCAGGCCGTAGCCACCGCACGCGCCGCCGGCGAGTCCGATCGCCGGATAGACGGTGATGTCGTGGCACTGGGTCGGGCCCGGCGGAGTGCTACCTGACCCCGGGGCACCCACCAACACATCGACGATCTTCTGCAGGTTTGCGCGAAGCGTGGCGCTGTCGGCCGCCGTCGGCGTACCCGTGCCGCCGCGCGCTTTCACGATGCTGTCCAACTGCTCGCGCACGAAGTTCGGGCCCGCGACTTCCTCCTCGCCGTTCACCTTGGCGACGTAGCCGCCGGCCGCGCGCGCCGAATCCACCATGCGCTTGTTGGCCACGGCGTCCTCTGGGGACTCACCGTGGGTGGGAGGCCTCGTCAATCCGGTGAAGATGCGCGGCGAGCTCACGATCGCCGCCTGCTCCGGATGCGCAACGGGAACCTTGATCACCTCGATGCGGAACAGCGCCGAGTTGGGATCCTTGTCGGGCGATGCGGCAACGCAGCCCGTCAGCTCCTGCTCGGAGCGCACCGGTCCCGAACCGGAGATGTAGACGTAGACGTTCGCGCTGTCCTTCGGGTCGACGAGCACGGTGTGAGTGTGCGACCCACGGCACGTCTGCACGTTGCCGACGTTGCGTGGGTTTGCGATGTCCGTGATGTCGTAGATGCGAATGCCGCGCAGCCGGTCCTTGCTGACCGGGTCGGACACGCCCTGCTCGCCGCAGTCGAGGCGAGCGCTGAGATCCTCACCCGAGACGAAGAGGAGGTTCTTGTACACCGAGACGTCGCTCTGCGACGCGGGGCAGTAGAACGCCGTCTTGAGCGATGGCTTGGCCGGGTTCGAGATGTCCCAGACCTGATAGCCCTTGAAGCTGCCCTGGATGACGTAGTTGCCGATGAACGCGAGGTCGGAGTTGATCCCACCGACGAAGCGCTCGGGGGGGCGCGTCGTGGAGACGACGCGCAGGTTCCAGATCGCCTCGCCCGCGTCCCAGAGGCCCGGCTTGAGTCCGACGCGCGGATCGGGGCGTGCTCCGGTCGGTGCACTTGCGGCGCTCGCAGCGACAGTCGGCGTGGAGGCGGTGGTGACGGGGGTCTGCGCGCACGCCACCGCGGCGGCGAGCGCCGGCGTGCCGAGGGCACATCGCACCAGGGCGGAACGCGTGGCGCGATTCAGAACACGATTGGTCGAGGTCATCAGTCTTTCGAGAGTGAAACGAGGGTCGGTCCGGTCGCGATCACCGCGCCCCCGCACCGAAGGTGAGTGCGGCGAGCATCTTCTGCATCCGCACGATTTCGGACGTCTGATCGGCGCTGACGTCCGAGGCCAGCTTGAACACGCTCTGCTCCTGCGCGGCGCCGGGCGTGTCGAACAGCGCCTGCACCATCGACACGGCGCCCTGGTGGTGCTGGATCATGAAGCGGAGGAACAGGCGGTCGAACTCGGAGCCGCGCGCGGCATCGAGCTCCTTAATCTGTGCCTCGGTGAGCATGCCGGGCATTAGCATTTGGTGCTCCATGCCGTTCATCGTCATGCGCATCGGGCCAGGCTTCGCCTCGGGCACGGTCTGTCCGCGCTCTCGCAGCCACCGCTGCATCCCGGCGATCTCGTCCTGCTGCTCGTTGATGATTCGCTCGGCGAGTGTGCGGACCGACGCGCTGGCCCCATGCGACGGCGCCCAACCCGCCATCACCAGCGCCTGGGCGTGATGGCCGATCATCCCGGTCATGAAGTGGACGTCGGCGGCGTGCGGCGCTGGCCGCGCGGGACCGCTCGCCGCGCTGGTGCCGGCCGTGGCCGTGGCCGACGCGGTGGACGGCGCCGGCGAGCCTGTGGGAGTGCGGCTGCTCTGCGCGCAGCCCACGGTGCTCAGCGAGCCAAGAAGAACCAGCACTCCGAGCGCCGAGACGCGCGTCGCGCTGCCTGTGCGCTCCGTGCCCGTGCTCTCGCTCCCCTTGAGCCTGCGGCGCAGCGCGTCGGCCATGTCGAGCACCTCGTCCTCCGCGCCGACGGCATCGACCTCCACCATCGTCGCCAGGCGATCGAGCTCACCCGCGATGAGCTCGGGTGACAGTCGCATCTCGGTTGCCTCCCAGCGTGCGCGCGCGAGCTCGGCTTCGAGCCGTCGCGTCGCGGTCTGACGCTCGTCGAACCACCGCGCGATCGGCTCGGCGTGCGTCCAGACCACCAGCAGCGAGTACAGCGCGCAGTTCACGACGACCTGATTGAGCACGTTGTTCATCGGCACGTTTTCCAGCCCGAACACGAGTATGATCACGCCGATGTTGACCGCGGTCGCGCCGAGCGCACCGACGACGTGCAGCGCGATGCCGGGCGCACGGCGCTCGGCGCGCACGGGGAAGTGCCGACCGAGGTAGAGCGCGATCGGCGTGAGCGCCATCCACGAGATCGCCGAGACGAGATCGGGAAGCGCCCACCAGAAGGAGGTCGGCATGCGCCCTCCGCGCGCCACGCGATAGAACTGGAGCTGGATGACCCAGAACAGCCAGGCGAGCGACCAGAAGCCGACGATGGCGGCGGCCGGATGGACGCGCGACGACAGTCGGCGCAGCCAGGGTAGGGGCTGCGCCACGGCGACCGGGTCCACCACGGCGGCGAACTCGTCCGAATACGTGTGGTGGGGCTCCGGCGACACCTC
>DATFOL010000369.1:0-4085 GCA_035265545.1 Gemmatimonadaceae bacterium
AAGTCATCTCGTCCAAGATAACGAGATTCATCATCGCGACAACGGGAGCGCTCAGCGCCAGGGCGGCGGCGCGCCCTTCTTCCGCTCGAGGTCAGGGTTCTCCCGATAGAGCGTGCAGGTGCGACCGATCGTCTGCACCACGTCGGCATTGAGCGCCTCGGCCAGCTCGTGCGCGGCCTCCTTCGCCGAGACGTCGGTGGACTTCGCCAGCGCGACCTTCACCAGCTCGTGGGTGCGCAGCGCGTCGTCGAGCGCGTCGCGCAGGGCGTCGGTCAGCCCCTGATGCCCCACATGCACGAGCGGATGGAGATGGTGCGCCTCGGCGCGCAGCTCGGCGCGCTCCTTCGACGAGAGGGTCATGGCCGTGCGGCGTGCATGAGGAGGAAGAGCGGATACGGATTGATCGCGTCGCCGTCCCAGTACTTGCCGTCGGAGGGCATGCGCATCACCTGGAAATGCAGATGCGGCGTGTCCCTGGGTGCGTTCCCCGTGGTGCCCACGATGCCGAGCACGTCACCACGCGCGATGGTCGCCCCTTCGACGAGCCCGGGCTGGTAGGCGTCGAGATGGGCATAGTAATACACGACCCGACCCTGCGGGTCGGTCGTGTACACCGTGTTGCCGCCGAGCGCGTTCTGCCGGACGCGCAGGACTCGGCCGTCATCAGCGGCGATCACTGACGTCCCGCGCGGCGCGAGGATGTCGAGGGCACGATGGACACGCCCCTCGTCGCGCCCTTCGTCGAAGGTGTCGCGAAGCTGCGACGCGACGACGCCGGCGACGGGCAAGCGGAGCCCGCGCCCGAGGATGTAGTTCACCGTCTCCGAGCTCGACAGCGGACCGAGAGTCGCCACGACACCGCGCGACGCACCGCTCGACCGCGCACCTGTCGCACGCACCGGCGCGGGTGCGTTCGACAGCACCTGTCGCGCGCAGGCGGAGGACACGAGCATGAGCACGAGCGGGAGGGCGCGGAGTCGCATCGTTTGCGTGACGCCCGGCGTCAACCGGAGTAACCGGCGGCGCTTCACGGGACGAGCAGCACTTTCCCCGTCGTGCGCCGTCCCTCGAGCGCGCGATGCGCCTCTCCCACATGCACCAGCGGTACCTCACGGTCGATGTTCACCTTCAGCGAGCCGTCACGCACCCAGCCGAGCACGTCACCCGCGCGCCAGACCAGCTCGTCGCGCGTCGCCACGTAGTGACCCAGCGTCGGTCGAGTGAGAAAGAGCGAGCCGTGCCGCAGCAGCACGAGTGGATCGAACGGAGGCACGACGCCGCTGGAGTGCCCGAAGAGCGCCATCATCCCGCGCGGCGCGAGACACTCGAGACTCTTCTCGAACGTCGTCGCGCCAACCGAGTCGTAGACGACCCGGACCAGCTTGCCACCCGTGATGCGCGCAACCTCGGCGGCGAAGTCCTGCTTGGTGTAGATGATGACCTCGTCCGCACCAGCGGCACGCGCGCGCTCCGCCTTCTCCTTGGAGGACACGGTGCCGATCACGATCGCGTTGCGCCGCTTGGCCATCTGACAGAGCAGCAGGCCGACCCCGCCGGCGGCTGCGTGAACCAGGCAGGCGTCGCCAGGCTGCAAGGCGTAGACGGACGTCACCAGGTAGTGGCCGGTCATCCCCTGGAGCAGCACCGCGGCGGCGTCTCGCGCGGTGACGTCGTCGGGGATCGTGACGAGGCGATTCGCGTCGGCAAGGGCGAGCTCGGCGTACGACCCTTTCAGGCTGTTCGAGACGACGCGATCGCCGACTCGGACCTCCGACACGCCGGGTCCGACCGCCGCGACGGTGCCGGCTCCCTCCTCGCCCGGCGTGGACGGAAGCGGCGACTTGTAGATCCCCTTTCGCTGATAGATCTCGATGAAGTTCACACCGATCGCCTCGACGCGAACCAGCACCTCGCCAGGTCCGGGGATCGGATCATCGATCGAGTCAAGCGACAGCACCTCGGGGCCACCGGTCTCGTGCACGCGGACAGCTCTCATGATTGCTCCATCGCCGAGTCGTACCGTGCGCCGATGCGGCGCCCTTCCTCGATGAACTCCACGATCGCCGCCACCACCTCGGGCGTGTAGAGAATGCGCCGATGCCCGAGTCCGTTCGTCGTCAGCAGCTGCGCATCGAGCAGCTCGGCGAGCCGGGGACCATCGGCGTACGGCACCTCGAGATCGTCGGTGTCGTGCACCACGAGCACGGGCACCGTCACGTGCGGCGCGAACTTCTCCACCTCGAAGCTGGCCATCGGCGCGTGAACGCGCGACTCGAGCGCGCGGATCATCGACGGGAGCGCGGGCTCGGGAAGTCGAACCAGGCGAAGGAAATCGCGCAGTACCTCGGGCACCGACGCCGGCGAGCCGATGGTGACGATCCGCTCGGCGGTGAGGCCGCGCGAGACGGCGAGGAGCGAGGTGAACCCACCGAACGAGTGGCCGACGACGGCGGCCAGCGGACCGACCACGTCGCGGGTGGTGATGAGCGCGCGGGCGAACTCGGGGCCGGTCGTGGTGCGCCCGGGCGAGTCGCCGTGCGCCGGCCCGTCGAGCGCGATGACCCGGTATCCCGCCGCGACGAGCGGATCGACGAACGCGCCGAGCTGGGCGCCGCGTCCCTCCCAGCCGTGCACGAGCAGCACCGTCGGCCCGGCACCCCACGCCGTCGCGTGCAGTCCGCCGGGCAAGTCCAGTCGCGCACCGCGCGCAATGAGCTCACGCTCGCGCGCGGGACGTGGATGGCGGCGCGGCCACGCGAACAGCTTCGCGGCGAACCATCCCGCGAGCGCGGGGCTCAGCCGCCCGGCGACGGCGAAGAAGAAGCGGATCGACGCGAGCATCGCGTCCGCGTCAGTCTCCGGCGCCCGCCAACTCGCGGGCGTACTCGGTCTCGCGCGGCTCGCGAGCCGACGGGACGAGCCCCTGCTCCTGCGCCAGTACCTCGATCTGCTCGTCGATCGTGCGAGTGTGGTGCATCGAGCAGAACTTCGGACCGCACATCGCGCAGAACTCGGCGCTCTTGAAGTACTCGGCCGGCAACGCCTCGTCGTGGTATTCGCGAGCGCGCTCAGGATCGAGCGAGAGCTCGAACTGTTCGTTCCAGTCGAAGCGGTAACGGGCCCGGGAGAGCGCGTCGTCGCGATCGGTGGCACCGGGCCGCCCGCGCGCGATGTCGGCGGCGTGCGCGGCGATCTTGTAGGCGATCACGCCGTTGCGCACATCCTCCGCGTTCGGCAGGCCGAGGTGCTCCTTCGGCGTGACGTAGCAGAGCATGTCGGCGCCATACCAGCCGATCATCGCCGCCCCGATCGCGCTCGTGATGTGGTCGTAGCCCGGCGCGATGTCGGTGACGAGCGGTCCGAGCGTGTAGAAGGGTGCTTCGTGGCAGATCTCCTTCTGCTTGCGGACGTTCATCTCTATCTGATGCATGGGTATGTGCCCAGGACCTTCCACCATCACCTGCACGTCCTTCTCCCACGCGCGCTTCGTCAGCTCGCCCAGCGTCTCGAGCTCGGCGAACTGCGCGCGGTCGCTCGCGTCGTGGATCGAACCGGGCCGCAGCGAGTCGCCGAGCGAGATGGTCACGTCGTACTTCCGCAGGATGTCGAGCACGTCGTCGTAGCGCTCGTAGAGCGGATTCTGCTTGCGATGATGCATCATCCACACGGCGTGCAGCGAGCCGCCGCGGCTCACGATGCCCGTCACGCGACCGTACACGAGCGGCAGGTGCTCGAACAGGATGCCGGCGTGGATGGTCATGTAGTCCACGCCCTGCTTCGCCTGGTGCTCGATCACGTCGAGCAGCAGATCGGCCGTGAGATCGGTGGCCTCGTTCACCTGCTGGATGGCCTGGTAGATCGGCACCGTGCCGATGGGCACCGGCGACGCGGCGATGATCGCTTCGCGCGTCTCGTCCAGCGCGTGGCCGGTCGAGAGGTCCATTACCGTATCGGCGCCGTATTTCACCGCGAACTGGAGCTTCTCGAGCTCGCCATCGATGTCGCTGGTGACGGCGGAGTTGCCGATGTTCGCGTTGATCTTGACCTTCGCCACCTTTCCCACGGCCATCGGCACGAGCGAGCCG
>DATFOL010000370.1:0-5342 GCA_035265545.1 Gemmatimonadaceae bacterium
ACGTGTCGCTTGAGCAGCAGCATCGTCTCGAGGTTTGCCGCGAGCATCCCCTTGTCGTCGATCGTGCCGCGGCCGTAGAGGTACTCGCCCTTGATCTCCGCCGCGAACGGATCCACCGACCAGTGCGCACGCTCGACGCCGACGACGTCCATGTGCCCCATGATGAGCACCGGCTGCTTCGATCCGTTGCCCTTGATGCGCGCCACGAGGGCCCCACGGCCGGGTGTCGGCTCGAAGAGATGCGTCTCGATCCCCGCCGCCTTGAGCGTGCTGTCGAGGTAGCGCGCCACCTGCAACTCGTTGCCCGGCGGGTTCACGGTGTTCATCCGGATCATCGCCTGCAGGTGCGCCAGCGTCTCCTGGCGCGCAGCGGTCCAGTCGGGCTCCTGGGCGTTGGTCGGTGATGGGATGGACGCGAGCGTCATCAGGCTGGCGAGAGCAGCGAGGGTGCGAGTGTGCATCGATCGAGTGGCGTGGCCGCTGGCCCCGAGCGCCGCCGGCGGTCGAGGGACTCCGACAAGATAGTCTCCGTGCCGCGAAATCCGCGCTCTGTCGCGGGTCGTGCGGGTAGGCGAGATTCGAACGGCAATGCAGCGCCCACCCGCCTCCGATTCGCGTATGCCGATCGTCCTCCGCCAGCCGCTCGTCACGGCCTCCCTCACGCTGACGCTCGCGCTGACGGTCGGGGCTCAGCCGCCAGCGGCCGTCGCCGGAGCTCCAGTCCGTGCCGCACTCGTCGCGCGCCTCGACTCGATCGCCACGGACTTCCTCAAGGCATCTCCCGCGCCCGGGATGACGATCGCCGTCGTGAGCAGGGGCGACACGCTGCTGCTGAAGGGCTACGGCGAGCGCGACCGCGAGAAGCATCTGGCCGCCGATGTGAACACCGTCTACCGGATCGCGTCGATCACCAAGCAGTTCACTGCCGCGGCGGTGATGCGGCTCGTCGAGCGCGGAAGCGTGAGGCTCGACGCACCGATCACGACGTATCTGCCGCAATATCCACAGTGGTCGTCCGTCACCGTCCGCCAACTGCTCAACCACACGTCCGGAATACGGTCGTATACCTCGACGCCTGAGTGGCGGACGCGCCGAGCGGAGGATCTGACACCGGCGCAGCTCGTGGCGTTCGTGGAGAAGACTCCCTTCGACTTCCCGGCGGGCAGCCAGTGGAGCTACAACAACACGGGGTACATGCTGCTTGGCATGTTGCTCGAGCGGATGACGAAGCAGCCCTACGCCGCACTTCTCCAGAAGGAGTTCTTCCAGCCGCTGAGGATGCGCTCCGCCGTGTACTGTCCCTCCAGGCCGACCGACGCCGCGTATGCGGTCGGTTATCAGGAGCAGGCGGGCGGGTGGCGGCTGGCCGACTACCTCAGCATGACGCATCCATACGCGGCTGGCGCACTGTGCATGTCGGTACCGGACTACCTCAGGTGGCAGTCGGCGCTGCACCGCGGTCGCATCGTCAGCGCGCGCAGTCTCGCGCTCATGGCGGGCCCCGAGACGCTCACCGTGGGCGAGAAGAAGGGCACGACGACCGGTTACGGGATGGGCCTCGCCACGGGCGCCGTGGGCTCGCACGCGACGATCCAGCACGGAGGCTCGATCAACGGCTTCAGCACGCAGCAGTACTGGTTCCCCAGGGACTCGCTCAGCATCGTAGCGTTCATCAACTCGGTCGGCGCCGAGCAGGACTGGCTCGCGGGCAACCTGGCATCGGCGGTGCTCGGTTTGCCGGTGCGACCGCTTCGCCCGCCCGTGCAGCCGCTCGCCGCAGCCGACCGCGCGAAGTATGAGGGTGACTACGACATCAGTCTCCCCGACGGACGCATCCTGCCATTCCGCATCTCCGCCGAGGGCGACGAGCTGATGGGTCAGGCCGAGGGACAGAACAAGGCGCCGTTGCGCTATCTCGGCGACCACAGCTTCGGCGCCGATTTCGACGCGACGGTTCGGCTCACGTTCACGGTGGAGGGCGGACGCGTAGTGTCCGGGAAGCTGCTGCAGCGCGGCGCGACGATGAACGTGACGCGCCGGCCATGACGATCGACGGCGCGTTCCGCGCGCGCGTGCTCGCGCGAGAGTTCCTCTGCGGATTCTGGCTCAACCTCGGCTCGTCCGTCACCGCGGAGATGGCGGGGCTGGCGGGCTTCGACTGGGTGATGCTCGACCACGAGCACGGCCCAGGGAGCGACACCACGATCCTGCATCAGCTCCAGGCCGTCAGCGCCACTCCCGCGACCTGCCTCGTGCGCATCGCGGCGAACGAGCCGCCGCGGTTCAAGCGCGTGCTCGATGCGGGCGCGCACGGCGTGATGGTTCCGTACGTGAGCACCGCCGCCGATGCACGCTCGGTGGTTCAGGCGATGCGCTATCCACCGCGCGGGATGCGCGGCGTGGCGAAGCTCACGCGCGCCTCGTCGTTCGGCGCACGATTCGGCGAGTACTTCGAGCACGCGCACGAGTGGCTGGTGACGCTCGTGCAGATCGAGACGGAGGAGGCACTGCGCAACGCGGCCGAGATCGCCGAGGTGGATGGCGTGGACGTGGTGTTCGTCGGGCCGATGGATCTCACGACGAGCATGGGCATCCCCGGCCAGTACGACGACCCGCAATTCCACGATGCGCTCGGCGAGGTGGCGAATGCCGCACGCAATGCGGGGAAGGCGGCCGGCATCCTGCTGCTCGACCCGGCGAACCTGCCGCTGGTGCGCGAGCTGGGCTATACAGTCGTGGCGCTTGGGTCGGACGGCGGTGCGGTCGCCACGGGATTGAAGGAGAGTCTGACGATGCTGCGAGGAGCGTGAGTTCGTGGGTTGGTGCGTTGGTGGGTTGAGTGCAGATCCCTCGACTCCGCGCTGCGCGCTCCGCTCGGGATGACAACCTGCTGTCATCCCGAGCGAGCGCAGCGAGTCGAGGGACCTGCACCTTCACGCCCAGGAGGCAGGAGCTTCCCGAGGCCGTCAACGCACCAGCACACCATCGCACTCACGCACTCACGACGTCACCCCAGCATCCGCTCGATGCTCCGCACCAGCGGCGCGAAGCTCAGTCCCTTCCCCGACACCCGCGCCGCCTGCTCCTGCGCCAGCTCTCGCTGCGCCTCGCCGAACAGCGCCTGCACGATCCACGGCCCCGCGCGCGGGTTCCGCCACCAGTCCGCGTCGTACCGCTCCACGAGCGTCTCGGTGATCAACGCCTGGAGCTGCCACGCGCGCAGATACCGCGCGGCGTAGAAGCGCGGGTCGACGTCGACGAACGCGTCGGCGCGCGCATAGCGGAACGACGTGGCCGAGGTGAGCTGCTCGACGTACAGATCCGGAAGCGCGTCCCAGGGGAGCTCGCCGCCATAGAGCTGCGTCTCGTAGATCAACTTCGCGCTGTACCGCCGCAGGAAGTGCAGCTCCTCGAAGCCGGCGCTGCGGAGGTACTCCGGCACCGTCTTCTTCTCGAGTCCCGTATAACGCTGCAGCCACCCGCTGTCCTGCATGAGGTGGTCGAACAGCATCGCGTAACCTTCGGTCACCGAGTTGTCCCCCATCCAGCGAAACTCCATCGGATGGTCGGGGCGCATGTTGGCGAAGTGCAGCGCGTGCCCGAGCTCGTGCAGGAAGGTCTGCCAATCGGTCTGTCCGCCGTGCGGGCGCAGCACGAGATACACCTCGTCGGGCACGCGCACCGGCGCGCAGAAGGCACGCGACCGTTTCCCCTCCCGTTCGCCGGTGTCGAAGCGCACGCGCCCGCCCGCTTCCGGGTCCACGCCCATCTCGCGCACCTGTCGGCGGATCGACGGCTCCATGTCGCTCCCCGGGAAGTACTGGTCGAACTCGCGCGCGCGGAACAGCGCGAGCGCGTCTGCCCGCGTGGCCTCGCGCACGGACATGCCGAGCACCCGCTTCACGAACGACGGACAGACATCGTCCCACATCGCCTGGGTATCGCGGAGGAACCGCGCACATTCGTCGCGGAGGGCGCTCAGCGAGACGCCGTTGAGCAGCTCCCAGGTCGCGTTGTATCCGTCCGCCAGACCGAGCGACTCGGTGATGTCGCGCTCGCGCTGGAACCGCTCGCGCTTCATCGGCGCCAGCTCGCGTTCGACGAGTGCCGCGCGCGCCGCCTCGATCCGCGCCCGCTCCTGCCGGTCGAGGGAGTTCGCCAGCTCGATGGCCGTGCGCTGGTACTGGATCTCGCGTCCGTCGGCGAGCCGCACCACGGCCTCTCCCTCCCACGCGATCTCGCGCTCGTCGAGCGCGGCGAGCTCGCGCGAGCTCTGCGCCTCCACCTGCCAGTCGAGCAGCAGTCGCGCGGACCGGTGCTCGTCGCTCCCCTCGGCGCTCGCGAGGAACGTGTCGCGCGCCAGCTCGAGAGCGTCGCGGTTCAGGATGCCGCGATGCTTCTGGTAGATCGGCTGGAGCTCCGCCGACGCCTTCAGGCCGGCGTGCGCGAGGAAGTACTCGCGCGACAGCTCCTCAATGAATGCCTCGCCTTCGCGACGCAGGCGCTCGATCGACAGGCCCGCGGTCATCCGGGAAGTCGCTCCTGGAGATACGCGCGCAGCCCGTCGGCGGCGATCCGATCCTGTTTGAGCGTGTCGCGGTCGCGCACGGTCACCGTGCCGTCCTTCGTCGAATCGCTGTCCACGGTAATGCAGAAGGGGGTTCCCACCTCGTCCTGCCGCCGGTACCGCTTGCCGATGCTCCCCGTCTCGTCGTAGTCGACGGGAAAGTGCCGCCGCAGCTCGTTCGCGATCCGGTGCGCCATCTCCGGCTGGCCCTCCTTCTTCGTGAGCGCGAATACCGCCGCCTTGATCGGCGCGAGCGACGGATGCAGACCGAGCACGACGCGCCCCTCGTCCTCGCCCGCCACCTCTTCCTCGCGATACGCGTTCACGAGCGCGGCCAGCGTCACGCGGTCGGCGCCGACCGATGTCTCGATGACGAACGGCACGTAGCGCTTGTTGTTCGGCTGGTCGAAGTACTCGAGCTTCTTTCCCGAGTATTCCTGATGCCGGCCCAGATCGTAGTCGGAGCGGTTGTGGATCCCCTCGATCTCCTGGAATCCGAGGGTGCCGCCGAAGTCGAACTCGATGTCGAACGCGGCGCGTGCGTAGTGCGCCAGCTGCTCGTGCGCCTTGTACCGCAGCCGCTCGGGTGAGAGGCCGAGCCCGTGGTGCCAGCTCATGCGCTGCTCCTTCCAGTACTCGAAGTGCTCCTCGTCCGTGCCCGGCTCGACGAAGAACTGCATCTCCATCTGCTCGAACTCGCGCGTCCGGAAAATGAAGTTCCCGGGTGTGATCTCATTGCGGAACGCCTTGCCGATCTGCGCGATACCAAACGGAA